>NZ_CM001773.1:803239-862022 GCF_000314895.2 Providencia sneebia DSM 19967
GGCATAAGCCAGTTTGAATGGTAGAGTGACAACTCGAGCTGGTACGAAAGTAGGTCTTAGTGATCCGGTGGTTCAGAATGGAAGGGCCATCGCTCAACGGATAAAAGGTACTCCGTGGATAACAGGCTGATACCGCCCAAGAGTTCATATCGACGGCGGTGTTTGGCACCTCGATGTCGGCTCATCACATCCTGGGGCTGAAGTAGGTCCCAAGGGTATGGCTGTTCGCCATTTAAAGTGGTACGCGAGCTGGGTTTAGAACGTCGTGAGACAGTTCGGTCCCTATCTGCCGTGGGCGTTGGAAGATTGAAAGGGGCTGCTCCTAGTACGAGAGGACCGGAGTGGACGCACCACTGGTGTTCGGGTTGTCATGCCAATGGCATTGCCCGGTAGCTAAGTGCGGAAGAGATAACCGCTGAAAGCATCTAAGCGGGAAACTTGCCTTGAGATGAGTCTTCCCTGACCCTTAAAGGGTCCTAAAGGAACGTTTAAGACTAAGACGTTGATAGGTTGGGTGTGTAAGCGTAGCGATACGTTGAGCTAACCAATACTAATGAACCGTGAGGCTTAACCTGACAACACCGAAGGTGTTTTCGAGATGAGAGATGACGTTGATTCAATGTGAGTGAGAAGCCGAAAGGTGAAGGACACAGCAGCTTGTTCAGGATTGGTATTCTGGTTAGGTCAGGAAATGGCGTAACGGGAATAAAACAGAATTTGTCTGGCGGAAATAGCGCGGTGGTCCCACCTGACCCCATGCCGAACTCAGCAGTGAAACGCCGTAGCGCCGATGGTAGTGTGGGGTCTCCTCATGTGAGAGTAGGGAACTGCCAGACATTCAATTAGTGAGAAAGCCACCCATTGGGTGGCTTTTTTGCGTTTGGGGCACAGAAAAATCTCTCCTGTTTTTAGCCTTTTTATCTTTTTTAACTTTTCGTCTTTTTCATGATGAAATGATGATACGAGCACCGTATTTTAGAGAGGAGCGTTATCGGCGGTGAAAAGATAGTGGTGTGAATGCTAGATTGGTGTGATAATCCTCATTGCTGCTATTCTTTCATTCTTTAAAAACGCTTGACCTATTAACTGAAGGTTCACAAAGTTATCCCTCGAAAATCTTTGCTTATTACTATATTGATATTTAAGCTCATCTTTCACAAACAAAGTACCAATAAAAATACCTTCTTAGTTACTTAAACAGATAAAATGCCCAACCATCCTTTTACTGAAATTCAAATGAAACTAAATTACAGCATATGCTAATGATTATTTCTAATAAAATTAATCACTTGAAATTCAAAGGATATTTAATAGGCGTATGTACTTTTAAATGAGTTTGGTAATATAAAGTTTTGGCTGAGATATCGCTTATCCACCGAAATTCAAAAAGCTTTCAAATATTCTATCTCATATTGATGAACAAGGTCATTACACAAACAGACATTATCCATGTCAATAACTTAGTAATATCACGGTAAAATGAATACTGAGTATCTATTTTATTCTTTAATATTCTAAGGAATTTTCAAATAGTAAAGTGGATTATGCGTATCATTATTATTTTATAATCAAATTGTTATCATGTGACTTAGAGTATAGTGAATATTTATTTTTATCTAATCACTTGAAATTATTTCAATTAGCGTTGAATTTCTCGACAATAACGAGAACATTCGTTAGATTGTTTAGCATTCTAGAAGTCTAAACATATAAAGTATAAGAGGGGAATGAATATGCCAATTCGTTTACCGGATGAGTTGCCTGCGGTTAATTTTTTACGTGAAGAAAATGTTTTTGTTATGACAACAACAAGAGCTAGTCTTCAGGATATTCGCCCCTTAAAGGTTTTGTTACTTAATTTAATGCCAAAAAAGATTGAGACTGAAAACCAATTTTTACGTCTTCTATCCAATACACCCTTACAAGTTGATATTCATTTATTACGGATTGACCAGCGTGAATCTAAGAACACGCCCATAGAGCACCTGAATACCTTCTATTGTAATTTTGAGGATATTCAAGATCAAAACTTTGATGGTTTAATTGTAACTGGCGCTCCATTGGGATTGGTTGAGTTTCATGATGTTGCCTATTGGCAGCAGGTTGAGAAAGTCATTCATTGGGCAAAGCAACATGTGACTTCAACATTATTTGTCTGTTGGGCAGTACAAGCAGCATTGAAAGTTTTATACAACTTGCCTAAATGTACATTAGAAGAAAAACTTTCTGGTGTTTATCAGCATGATACGTTAGCGCCGCTCTCATTATTAACAAGAGGGTTTGACGGATCTTTTTATGCTCCTCATTCTCGTAATGCTAATTTTCCTGAAAAATTGATTAGTCAGCATACCGATTTAGAGATTTTAGCGAGCTCTCAAGATGCAGGTCCTTACTTATTTGCATCGAGAGATAAACGCCTCGTTTTTGTTACTGGTCATCCAGAATATGATTCACATACTTTAGCTCAGGAATATTGGCGAGATGTTGACGCTGGAATTAGCCCAAAGATCCCATGTAACTATTTTAAAGATGATAACCCACAAAATGATCCGATCATTCGTTGGCGTAGTCATGGGCACTTACTTTTTTCGAACTGGCTTAATTATTATGTGTATCAGATCACACCTTTTGATCTTAGCCAAATGCAACCTACCTTAGAATGAATACGATAAAATAATCTATAATTTATCTTATTTATTAATTTAAAATATAGATAAAAGGTTAAAAACAAGATTTAAATACTCATTTTTTATAAAAATCAATCATAAAAAGCAGCCTATAAATGGCTGCTTTTTTTATATTCATCGAAAATATTAAAAATAGGGTTTTACGTATAATAGATTGATTTAACTATTATTTAACATTCTTATATTTTGTAAAAGAAATTGTATCTCATAATTATTTTTCGCATAAATTTATTTAAATCAATATATTAAATTAATTTTAAATGAAAATGGAAACTGTTTTTGATTTATTTTTATTTTGGTTTATTCTTAATTTTAACATCAAGTTTGAATGAGGAATAACCCATGCAGCAGCAGTTATCAGCATCAAAGTTAGACTTTACAAAAAGCATAAATCAGCAGGATGAGCAGATATTAACTGCCGATGCTATCGCATTTTTATCTGATCTCGCGGACAAATTTTCTGATAGAAGATCAAAACTGCTAGCTGAAAGATTGGTTAATCAGCAAAAAATTGATTCGGGTGCGTTGCCTGATTTTATTTTAGAAAATAATTCCATTAAAAAGTCAGATTGGAAAATTCAAAATATCCCTAATGATTTACAAGACCGCCGAGTTGAGATCACTGGCCCCGTTGAGCGAAAAATGGTGATCAATGCACTTAATGCGAATGTAAAAGTTTTTATGGCGGATTTTGAAGACTCACTTTCTCCATCATGGGATATTGCCCGTTTCCAAGATGAATTATCAGCGATGGGATATCGTTTCCAATTTATTACGTTAGCTGGCATTCATAGCATGTGGTTCAATATGTTCGACCTAGCACACTCTTATGCACAAGGTGAGGGAATGAAGCATTATGTAGAAAAAGTGCAAGAGCGCGAATTTGAAGCAATTAATAAAGGCTACACATTCTCTTCACACCAGCAAGAGGTAGGAACAGGGTATTTTGATAAAGTCACAACAGTTATTCAAGGTGGAACTTCATCAGTCACTGCGCTAACGGGATCAACTGAAGAAGAGCAATTTTAAAGAGTTGTCATAATTTGATTTTACTATACTTCTCTATTTTTTTATTTTATAGGTGCTTTCTAGCACCTATTTTTTTTATGGAAGTATATTTTGTTCATCAATTTAATATTGATAAGGTATAATCTGACAAAAAATAGGCATAATATATTTAGTGAAATCGAGTATTTAAACATAAATTAAAATATCAAGAACATGATGTAACTTATTAATATAAATAATTTTTATTGTTATATTTTAGATGCTGTTAAGAGGCTATATAATCTATTTTTACTTTAAAATATAAATATAGTAACGTTAGATATTATATTGGTTTTAAATTTAGTTGTGCAAATTTGAAACACTGACTTACCTCTTTTTTATCCCATAGCTTTTATCTAAATACTTAGTCAACGAGATAGATAAAAACCAAGTTCATGTAGATTTTTAATTTATAACATTATGACTAATTTATGACATTTATTTCAGAACAATCATGATTGATGAATAGTTTAAAAGTGATTTAATTAATCATCTATTATTTTTCTGGTGTCTCAGTGTGTGTGTTTACTCATAATGTTTTTAATAGGTTAGAAATAAAAATTTATTTTGATAAACTTTATTTTTTGTCTTTAGTATGCTGTTTATAAATGAGCTATTCGATAACTGAATTACGAGAGTTATTTTTACCTTTTTGATTACTATGAAATTAATAATTTGGTATTAATCTTATTGTCATAAAATGGTAACAAAACTATTGCATGGTCTTTGTTTTCTGATGTTATCGAATTATGAATATCTAATATCAGTATCACAAGACTTAAATACTTTAGGTAAAAGGATTACCTTTATGAATGACAAAGAATTTATTGATAATCAGTAATAAAACCCAAATAGGTATTTGAATAAACTAATTATGTGATTTTATCCGTTATCATATTGAAAATAATTTAAATTTATTTTTCTTTCATTCCTATATTGCTGAAAATATAAGCATAAAAGATCAACAGCCCTAGGAGAGAATGCGATGTTTAGTATTGATACTTTATTGAAAGATGCATTTCCGCATAAAAAGCCTTCGGCTTGGCAACGGAGCTTACTTAGTTCTATCTTACTTGAAAAAGAGTTTCAAAAATTTGCTGAAATTTATCCGAATTTGAAAGGGCTACAGTTTGTCGATCAAGTTGTTGAGTATTTTAATGTCAGTTGTGAAATTGTTGATGGTGGTTTAGAAAATATCCCAAGCCAAGGTCCTGTGGTATTAGTTGCTAATCACCCGATTGGCTCTTTAGATGGATTAGCGGTACTACGAGCAATAGCAAAGGTTCGCCCTGATATTAAAATTGTGGCAAATCAGCTATTAAGCCATATCGAGCCGCTTAATGATCTATTTACTCCTGTTGATAATATGGCAAATCGTACCAGCCGTAAGCAAATAGAAGGAATGCAGAAGCATTTGAATAAACAAGGTGCTTTGATTTTATTTCCGGCTGGGGAAGTATCTCGTCTAAGTACAAAAGGCATCCGCGATGGAAAATGGCATACTGGATTTCTACGTTTAGCAGCGAAAGCACGCGCTCCCATTGTGCCGATTCATGTTACAGGGCGTAATAGCAATTTATTTTATTTCACTTCGTTAATTCATAAATCGTTATCAAGTTTATTATTAGTTCGTGAAATGTTTAAACAGCGCAATGGCAGCATAAAGATCCGCATTGGCGGCTGTATTCCTTTTTCGCACTGGCATGATGGACATACACGCGCTCATGATCTTGCTGAACGTTTTCGTCGTCATGTTTATCTTTTAGGAAAGGATAAACCAGGTTTGTTTGATTGTGAATCCGCTGTTGCTTTACCGGAAAGCAGGTCAGATCTGAAGAAGGCTTTAATGGCTTGTGAACGTCTAGGTGAAGCGCCGGATGGTAAAATTATTTATCTTTATCACAGACAAAATGAAGAAAACTCACCTATTTTACGTGAATTAGGTCGGCTGCGAGAAATATCATTCCGTGCAGTTGGGGAAGGTTCTGGCAAGAGTCGTGATTTAGATAGTTATGATGATGACTATTATCACTTAGTTTTATGGGATGAAGAAGAGTTAGAAATTGTTGGAGCTTATCGCTTTATTCCTACAGCTGAGCAGCTGAAAAAGAAAGGATTAGATGGCATTTATAGTTATAGTTTGTTCCATTATGACCAAGAAATGTTACCTATATTAGAGCAAGGCATTGAGCTCGGCCGTAGTTTTATTCAGCCTATTTATTGGGGAAGACGAGGTCTTGATTATTTATGGCAAGGAATTGGTGCTTATTTAGCTAAATACCCGCAATGCCGTTATTTATTTGGGCCTGTTTCGATATCCGGCACAATGCCTGTGGCTGCTCGTGATTTGCTTATTACATTTTACCGGATCTATTTCGCGGCAGAACATGTCATAGCGCAATCGCGTCAACCTTATCCTGCATCATTACCACAAGTTTTAGCGCAATTTTCAGGTAAAAATTACCACGAAGATTTAGTGAAATTAAAAAGCTTGCTGAATAATATGGGATGTTCTATTCCAACATTATATAAACAATATTCTGAATTAAGTGAATCAGGTGGTGTGCAATTTATTGATTTTGGAACAGATCCCGCATTCAATGATTGTATTGATGGCTTGGTATTAGTTGATTTGACTAAACTAAAACCCGCTCGTTATCAGCGATATATTGGTGTTCACTTAGATAGGCATAAATCTAAGTAATAATAAAAGGTTGCCTATGAAACACTAATCTTTCGTGATTAATCACGAAAGATTAGTGGATAAGACAGTTATTTAAAGCAAATGTCAGCCCAGCGAGCCAAACCTGCGGTAACAGAACCGAAATCATTTCCTCTTATAATTGGAATGTTCGGTAGCTCTTGTTCAATTGCCTGGCATAAAACGGGTGAACGTGCAGAACCTCCGGTCATAAAGATTGCATCGGGTTGAACGCCACCTTGTTTTACCGCTTCTTTGACTAATTCGATCATTTTACTTTTTGGCGACTCAATGGCTTCAACCATCTGCGGGCGCGCAATATTGATTTCGAGTAGCTCATTTTGTAATACAATATTTGCTAAATAATGTTCATGTTCTGATAAGGCAATTTTAGCTTCCTCAGCTCGACGAACTAGGCTATAGCCAAGTGTTTCATGATAAACTTCTAATAATCTGGCGATTTTTTCTGGCTCTTGGGCTTCTTGTTTTAATCGATTTAATTCAGCTAAATTTTGTCGGGCATAGAAATCTTTTTGCGCTTCAACATTATTAATAGCAATTGGATTCCAAAATTGCATTAAGGGCATTTTTATCCCTGACAAAGTTTGGCTACTCATACCAAATGAATCCATCAGCTGTTTCAATGCAAGATAAATATCAAGGTCATTTCCACCAACACGTTGCCCGCTATGGGCTAATAAGCTGGCGGAACGATCAGTTTGCCCACGATAATTGGGGCCCATTTGAATTAACGAGCAGTCCGTTGTTCCGCCACCAATATCGACGACCAATACAGTTTGTTCAGTTTTTAGACCAGCTTCATATTCAAGACCAGCAGCAACGGGTTCAAATTGAAATTCAATATTTTTAAAACCTGCTCTTTTAGCGGCTTTGATTAAAATATTTTTAGCCTGCAAGTTTGCAGTTTCACCGCCTCGGCCATGAAAGTTGATAGGAATACCAATCACGGTATCCATAATAGTTTGCTGTGTTTGTTGTTCAGCTTGGTGTTTTATATTTGCCATCATGGCACAAACTAAATCTTCAAAAAAACTAATTTGCACGTCATGTAAGCCTGATGCACCAAGGAAAGATTTTGGTGATTTTACATAATAGACATCACGTGGGTCTTTCAAGTAAAGCGCTAATGCGGCTTGCCCAAAGACTATGTCATCAGGAATGAGTTCAATGCCTTCATCCCGATTATAAGCAATAGATCTTCTAAGGATTTGTTCACCAATTGGGTCTGATGGTGCAATTTGTCGATGACGAAATAGATGCTCAGATACAGATTCTCTCGTGGGAGCGCAAAGTGTTGATGGAATATAAACACTATCACCTTCTAAAGGGATCAAGGTTGGAGTACCCTCTTTCATGACAGCGACGGAACAATTAGATGTTCCATAGTCAAAACCAATAAACATGTTGCCTCCCGAAATTTGAACTTATCTTTGGAAAAGGCGGCAAACTTTACCGGAAGCTTCGGGGAATTACTACTAGAAAAATGACAGTAAACATTGAGTATTTGAGTGAACAATAGAGGGTAATTTTACGAAAATCAGAATAATTGTACCAATACTGGCTAATGACCAAATTTGTTAATATGGCACTCAATCAACCATGATGATGGCACTAATAGGAGTTTTAGGATGTTAATTGTTGAGATGTTAAGTACAGGGGATGAAGTACTTCATGGACAAATTATTGATACAAATGCCGCTTGGTTAGCTGATTGTTTTTTTGACGAAGGGTTTCCACTTAGTAGCCGAGCGACGGTGGGTGATAATCTTGATAGCTTAGTGAATGTGTTACGTGAACGAAGTCAGCATGCTGATATTTTGATTGTAAATGGTGGATTAGGCCCAACGAGTGATGATTTAAGCTCATTAGCTGCGGCGACTGCGGCATGTGTTCCATTGGTTGAACATGCACAATGGATAGCGGTTATGGAACGCTATTTTTTAGCGCGTGGACGAGTTATGCCAGAAACAAACCGCAAGCAAGCTTTACTTCCTGAGGGGGCAGAGCTGGTGGATAACCCAGTAGGTACGGCATGTGGTTTCTCTATGATACTGAATGATTGCTGGTTGTTTTTTACACCAGGTGTCCCTTCAGAATTTAAAGTAATGGTACAAGAGCAAATTTTGCCATGCCTTCGTGAACGTTATCCTGTTATTGAAGCGCCTCTTTGTTTACGGCTGACGAGTTTTGGTCGCAGTGAAAGTAGTTTAGCTAAACAATTTGATAGCTTATCACTACCAGAAGGTTGTGTCCTTGGCTACCGTTCCTCTATGCCAATCATAGAAATAAAACTGACGGGCCCTGCATCTCAAAAAGCTGCCATGCTAGAAGTATGGCAAACAATTAAAGTCGGCGTTGGTGAGAACTTTATTTTTGAAGGTACCGAGGGCTTACCTCATATTATATGCCGTCAACTAAATGAAAAGTGCCTTAGAGTCGCTATTAGTGAAGAGTTCACTGCGGGCTTGTTAAGTTGGACATTGAATTCTGTTTTTGCTCCCGTTAATGGTGGCAAAAGTATTAATCAACAACAAGAGCAACAATTAGGTGCGCTGATAAAACGCGCTAATGATATTGCGACTCAAGAGGACGCTCAAATTGGCTTAGCAATTGGGGGATATCAAAGTGGTTGTTTATCCGTTGCCCTCAGAACACCAGAAAAGTGCTATGCGCAATGTGTTCGCTATATGCCTAATAACCATGATACAAAAATCAAGCAAGAAGTCAGTGTGATGCTGATATTGAACATGTTACAGCGTTGGCTGCAAGGCCGGAATGTCTTCTGTGAATATGAATGGCTTGATCAAATCGAATATTTAGAGGTTGAATCATCATCTTGTGAATAAAAGCACTGTGGATAGCATTTATTTATCTGTTTGAACTGCAATTTATGCTGACTATTTGGTGAAGGCTTATACCTAAATATTTAATTTAGTTATCTTATTGAATTATATAAGTAATAAGTGGTTGTGTGAAAAATGTGAAGATAAACATTAAGTTAGGGATTTGTGCTTCTCTTATCATTTTAATTGAATGCAAATGTAAACTAATATCATTTGAGTCAGTTTCAATGTAAGATACCGCCACACTTTGTATTATGGGCACAAAGCCGTTTTGAGAGCATCGTGTATCTCATCACTTTATGTGTTTATCGAGTTAGAATGATGGAGGAATTTGGATGTTTGTAAAATCATTAACTTCAGGGCTGGTATTATTGTCTGCCTTAGTACTCGCGGGTTGTGATCAATCGAAAGAAACCACAGAAACATCTGCACCTGCGGAAAAACAGGTCATCACTATTGAGCATGCTCAAGGTAAAACAGAAATACCTCGCCATCCTGAAAAAGTATTTGTGATGAATATGGAAACATTGGACATCATGGATGCGTTAGGTGCTCCAGTTGCTGGATTACCGCAAACAAACGTTCATTTACCTCAGTTTTTATCAAAATATAGCGGTACAGATTATATCAATGCGGGTACGTTATTTGAACCTGCATATGAAGCAATTAGTAATGCAAAGCCTGACCTTATCTTAGGTGGTAGCCGTGCTCGCGATGCCTATGACAAACTAAGCGCAATTGCACCTACTGCTTCAATGGATATTGATAATAAACATTTTATTCAAAGCTTAACAGAACGTACTACTGAACTTGGTATGCTATTTGATAAAGAAAAAGAAGCTAATCAACTGATTACTGACTTTAAAGGCAAAGTTGCTAAGATCAAAGAGAAAACACCAGATGCGGGCAAAGCAATGGTGATCTTGGTCAGCGGCGGAAAAATTTCTGCTTATGGCCCAGGTTCACGTTTTGGTTTCATCTTTGATGAATTAGGTTTTGAACCTGCTTATGTATTCCCAGATGATACAGGCCGTCATGGTAATATTGTGAACGCGGAGCTATTAGTCAAACTTAACCCAGATTGGCTATTTGTTATCGACCGTGATAGCGCAATTGGTCGTTCAGATGCACAACCAGCAGCACAAGTATTAGATAATGCATTAGTGAGAAAAACATCGGCTTGGGATAAACAACAAGTTGCTTATCTTGACCCTACAGCAGTTTATATCTCAGGTGGGATCCAAACTTATTCTCAGTTAATGGACGATATCAACAACGCATTAGAAAAAAGCCAAAATAAATAATCAATGAAAACGCTTTATCTTTTTTTGGGAATTGTCGCGTTATTGATATTGGCAGTGATTAGTCTGTTTGTTGGAGCGGGTGACGTGTCACCCGTTTCGCTTTTCACTGATCCAGAGATGCAAGACATCTTTTTTATCAGCCGAATTCCTCGAACTATATCTTTAATTTTAGCTGGTAGTGCAATGAGTGTTGCGGGTCTTATTATGCAACTTCTCACTCAAAACCGCTTTGTCGAGCCATCTTTAGCAGGAACAACACAATCTGCCAGTTTAGGATTGCTGGTGGTCATGATCCTTTTCCCTGCCGCAGATATTATGACCAAAATGATAGTTGCCTGTGGTTTTGCTTTGATGGGCACGCTATTGTTTATGTTACTTTTGCGTCGGGTGATTTTAAAATCAGCGCTAATTGTGCCTTTAGTCGGGATTATGTTGGGTGCGGTAATTAGTGCGCTCACTATTTTTACCGCTTATACATTTGATTTACTTCAATCATTAGGCGCATGGATGAGTGGTGATTTTTCTAGCATCATTCAAGGTCGCTATGAACTCTTATGGTTGGTCGGGTTACTGATATTATTAGCATGTTGGATTGCTGATAGTTTCACAGTTGCTGGAATGGGGCGCGAATTTGCTATCAACGTTGGGCTAAACTATCGCAAAGTCATGACAATAGGGCTTTCTATTATTGCATTGATAAGTGGGGTCGTGGTTGTCGTGGTTGGTGCATTGCCTTTCTTAGGATTAATTATTCCTAATCTGGTCAGCTTAATTATGGGAGACAATATTCGAAAAACACTCCCATGGATCTGTCTGGCGGGCGGTGGTCTTGTTCTACTTTGTGACATCATCGGTCGATTGATTCGCTATCCATTTGAAATACCCGCGAGTGTCATTCTTGGTGTCATTGGTGCCGTTATTTTCCTTTTCCTATTGTTGAAGCAGCAACGTCATGCAAAAAGTTAATTCATCAATCGTGTTACCCAAAAAAGGGATAACACCTTTGCTCAGAATATGGATATTACTGGCCTTGTCGATTTTAGCCATCATACTTTTTATGACGATTAATCTCGGCAGTAATTTGGCCTATATCTTACCGCATCGTGGTTACATGGTGCTGACGATGATCCTCGTCGCATTCGCTTCGGGTGTATCAACAGTTCTGTTCCAAACGATTGCAAATAATAAAATTCTAACCCCATCCATTATGGGACTAGAAGCATTGTTTGTTTTATTACAAACAATCTTTGTCTTTTATACGGATAGTTTGCCGAGCTCTTGGTTACTCAATGTTGGTAAATTTTTAGTCGAATCTTCATTACTGGTCGTCTTTTCCGTTGTGCTATACCGTTGGTTATTTGTGTCTGCTAAATTGAATATCAACCTTGTATTGATGGTTGGGATTATTTTAGGCACATTGTTTCGCAGTACAGCGACATTATTGCAGCGGTTGATGGACCCGAATGAGTTTTCGATTCTACAAAGTCGTATGTTTGCTACATTTACGCGAGCAACACCTGAGCTAATTTTATTCACACTATTGATAACTGTGATTGTTGGTGCGCTATTGTGGCGTATGCGTTATTGCTATGATGTGTTAGCACTAGGTCAGGCGAATGCGGTTAATTTAGGGATTAATTATCGCCATAAAGTTACTGTTATCTTGCTGCTAATTTCAATTCTCGTTGCTATCTCAACTGCATTAGTTGGTCCATTGACTTTCTTAGGGTTGATGGTGGCTAACTTAGCCTATTTTATTAGTGGCAGTAGTCAGCATCGTTATCTTCTTCCTGTTTCTTTCCTGCTAGGTGTTATTGCACTGATTGGTGGTCAATTAATCTTAGAATATGGGTTGAATATGGCGGGAACACTCTCCGTCGTGATTGAGTTTATTGGTGGTATATTCTTTATTTATATGGTGTTAAGAAGGTTTTAGTATGATTGAAATTCATCAGATATCGAAAAGTTATCAGGATACTAAAGTCTTAGATAACATCACGACAAACATTAAAAATAGTGGAATTACGTCTATCATTGGTCCTAATGGTGCAGGTAAATCAACATTATTATCAATCATTGGACGTTTGTTAACGGCAGATGCGGGTAGTGTGAAAGTGAATGAACTTGATGTTGAGACAACACCGAGTGACAAATTGGCGACTTACCTATCTGTATTACGCCAAGAGAACCAATTCGCCAGCCGTTTAACGGTAGAAGAACTTGTTGGTTTTGGGCGCTACCCTTATACCAAAGGGCGCTTAAACATTGATGATAAGAAAAAAATAGATGAGTCACTCAACTTCTTGAATCTGTCTGATTTGCGTTATCGCTATTTAGATGAATTATCAGGAGGACAACGTCAGCGCGCTTATGTGGCAATGGTACTTTGCCAAGATACAGAATATGTTCTGCTAGATGAGCCATTAAATAACTTAGATATGAAGCATGCCGTCATTATGATGAAGCTATTACGTAAAGCGGCAGATGAGCTAGGTAAAACGATTATATTGGTTATTCATGATATTAATTTCGCGTCAGTCTATTCTGATCATATTATTGCGATGAGAGCCGGTAAATTGGTTTATCACGGTGCGCCAGTTGAAATTATGAAGGCAGATATTATCGAAGATATTTTTGACACACCTGTTGATGTGAAAGCGATTGATGATAAATTAGTGGCGATGTATTACTGATTTAAATTCACGATTAGTGATATAAAAAACGGCTTCAATTATTTTTCTGTAAATATAACAGTGAAAATAATTGGAGCCGTTTTTATTACAATTTTGCTATCTTTAAAAGGTGAGCTGAAAAGGTTTTTTGCCAGCTCACCAAAAGAATAACTTATTTCTTCGGGCGAACTGCCGTTACTTCAATTTCTACACGCCAAGCTGGGTTAGCTAATTTAGCAACTTGGAATGCTGAACGAGCGGGTAATTTTTCTGACTTATCGTTATAGAATTGAGTATAACCAGCCATAAAGCCTGCAAAATCCATTGTTCCGTTAGTTTCTTCGCCACCAACTAGGAAGACTTGCATTTTAACAACATCATTGAGTGTTAAACCTAGATCAGCTAAGTTTTTCTCAATTTGTTTCATGACGTTGACAGTTTGGACTTCAGTATTACCATAAGATGCCAGAACGCCTTCTGGCGCATCTTTAGAGATCTTAGTTGGCACTTTACCACTTAAGAAAATAATATCATTGGTTGCACTGATTTCCACAGATTCAGAGATAGGCATTCCTGGTAGCTTATGATTGATAACTCCATCAGCATTTGCACTTGCAACACCCAAAATGAAAGGTAGGGAAAGCAGTAAAGTTTTATAGCGCATGTAAGCTCCTTAACATTGTCTATCGTTGTAAAATAGGTTTATCCATCGTATTTACTATCATTTCTTGATAGCACTAATCATACTAACTATTTTTGTATCGAATATTCAATAAGCGGCCTAAATTAGACCGCTTTGAAAATAAATTAAACCCAGTAAAAATACAGCAATTACTCAGTAAAACGAGAAAGTCTGTATGGATGTGGGTCAATAATTGGTTTAGTCCCCATCACAAGATCAGCCGTTAATTGACCGGATGCTGGACTTTCTGTCATACCCCAACCCGTTGCTGTATTGATAACTAAGCCAGGATATTGTTTAACTTCAGAAATAATAGGGATCTCATCATCAGTTGGGCTAACTGTTCCGCCCCAACGTTCAACCACTTTAGACTCATTAAATACTGGGAATTCTTTTCTTAATCTTGCTAGAACACCATCTAAATGCTCGGTGTTTGGTGTATTGGTTGCAGTACGGAATTCTTCAAATGGTGTTTTCTCATCTAAATTCCATGAAGTTGCCATCATAAAGGAATTAAAGAGATCCTTACCTAGTGAGAACTCTAATGGCAGTTCGCTGCCACCTAACACATGCAGGAATTTAGGGCCTAATAAGAAACTATCTTTCACAATAGAACTCGTGAAGATACGAGGCGCGACAGCATAAGTACCATCAGCTTGTTCACGGAAGTGAATACCATTTGGTAGATGAACGTTACCTTTTGGAGCACCCGGTACACCAGTAATACGCTGTTGGGATAAATAGACATTTAGTGTTGGAACATCAACGCCCAGATTACCCATAAAGAGACGTGACCAAATACCGCCAGTTAGTACAACATTTGAGGTATTGATTGCACCTTTTTCAGTGACAACATCAGAAATTTTACCGCCGGCAGTTTCAAGACCACGTACCGCACAGTTGGTATAGATTTTTACACCAATAGATTTGGCATATTTAGCCATTGTTGGCGTGACAACTTCTGGGTCAAGACTTCCAGAATCTTCCTCAAAGCCCGCTATTTTCCACGGAGTTTGAGCATCTGGTAGACGTTTCGCTAGCTCTGCACCTTCAATCATTCTTGTGCGTAATGGCGTATCGAAACCTGGGTTTTCAGATGTTGTTTTGATCCATGCTCTTGCCACTTCAAGATCTTCTTCACTAGAAGGAACTTCGACACGACCTTGAGTACGGAAACTGGTATCTGCGCCAATTTTCTCATTCATGCCTGCCCATAAAATCTTTCCATAATGGTGTAATGGAAAAATTTCTGGAGAGGTTTTGTAGCTAATGATTTGGCTATATGCACGGCCAGATTGTTCGCCACCAACAACGCCTTTTTCACAAATAACAACATTCATACCTCTTTCAGTCAGGTTGATTGCTGTCATAATTCCTTGTAAACCAGCTCCGATGATAACAACATCAGCGGATTTTGGCAGTGCACCTTCTGTTCCTTCTACCATAGGTACGCGTGATTTTGTGGATTCAAAGCGACCTTCTCTACGCACCATCGGAATAACGGTAGCACCACCTGCGACAACAGCAGCAGCACCAACCCCTAAAAGTAGTTTTCTTCTCGAGATTTTCATCTACAACCTCAATAGTAATCTTATTTTTTATATGTGAAATAGTTTCAAATTAAGATAATCATCTTATCATAATCAAAGGTATTGTTAAGGGTAGGTAGTATTTGTTAATTAAATTAAAGAAATTGTAAATAATCTTGTGGTGGATAATCAGGTGGGGAAAGGGTTTGCGATGAATTTGAATAAAATTTATCCTTTGGATGCGTTAATAAATGAAGTTTTATTGTCAGATAAACTGTACAGTTATTTTAAAATCACTAATGTGAAATTAAAATTAGTCACCTTAAGTAAGTAATAAATAAAAATACAGTAATGAGTTAAATTGTAATCAATTATATACTGTAGGGATAATAGCATCATGATAAATTCTTTATCAAGAAAGACGGGCTATTTAGAAAATTATCTTAATTTCAGAGTGTAAATATTATTATTTAAACCGGTTAATAGATATTTAAATTTGATTAAAAATAACAATCTATCTGTTTTAATTAACCTGTATAAATTATGTTAAATTTTGAATAGGCTTAATAAAATAATTGTCATTTTTAGTTTACATTTATGATTGTTAAATTAAAGAAAAAATATATTCCCTATATTTACTGTCGTTTAATATTGATTTTCTTCCATATTAACATGTGGTTAGGATTTTGTGTTATTATTTGTGTTATGGCTAGATGTTAATAGTAAAATTAATTTTAATCAATATATAAACTCTGTTTTTCATGTTCATTCTATGTAGTAAAAATAAACAATATGAAGTTTGATTTATTTCGTATGTATTTTAATTATATTAAATATAGGGTTACTATTTATAAAGTAGTATGTTAATTAAGCATTTTACAAAGTGAAAATATTAATATTTTTTCATTACATTATTCGATGCAGAAAAAGTGCAAAGAGATAGATTTGATGAATTTGAGTAAATGAATGATGCACTCCGTTGTCACTATTTTTACATATTGATATCAATTAACTATTTTAGTTAGTTGTTATTTTGATTATTTTTAATACAGGTTATCTTATTGAATATGAAGTTTATATTCATCGCTTTGTTATTCGTTTTGTTATTCGCTTTAATATGACTTAAATTGCTTACAGATGAAGCATCTGAGTGTTCTGATATGAAATGGTATTAGATTTAATGTGTAAAAATTAAAAAAAGTAGAAAGGTTGTTGATGTTCATTACCATAAATGTGGAGTAACCTACATCTGGTTTTACCCTAGGTAAATTATAGATTGATTACTTGGGTATAGGTTAGTTAGTGACTGACATGGATAAAGTATGCATAACCGCTCTTTAATACAGTTTATTATATTATTTTTAGTCGCAATGAAGTCTTTTGCCGTGACGCAATTACAGGTAACAGAAAATTGGTCATTAGCAGAAGAGTCTCCTACCTTAGTTAGTGTTAAACAAGATGAAACCATTTTCGCTATTATTGCTGGAAAGATGAAAGCAGTTGCTGAGCTATATCCAGATAATGGCATTTATATCTTTGATGCTGCGGCAGATTATCAACCATTACAGTTTGGTAATGATTATGCGTATATCAAAACAACGGCCGTATCACCGGATAAACTGCAAGATAAGGTTAAAGATGATAGGTTAAATGAGCTTAATAACCCTATTTATAATTATTTAATTACGACCCAGCCAACGATTGTTTACTGCTCAGCACAAGAAAATAGTGCACCAATCGCGACATTATTTTCAGATCTGCGTTACCCAATACTGGCAAGGATGATTAAAACCGACCAAAGCGGTCAGCAAATAGCATGGCTAACTATCCGGTTAGGCGATAGATTAGGCTATATTAAGTTAGATGATGTTGAAATAGATAATGGCATTCCTATTTTGACTTATCATCATATATTAAAAGAGAGTGAAAATAAGAAATTTCGCCATACTTCCACAACCACTTCTGTTGAAGCTTTCCAACGTCAAATGAATTATTTAAAACAGAATGGCTATCAAACACTTTCACTCGCGGATATTGAAGGATATCTCAATAAATCTGATAATCTACCGGGTAAAGCCGTCGTGGTAACGTTTGATGATGGTTTAAAATCCGTATATCGCTATGCCTATCCGATCTTAAAACAGAATCAGCAGCAAGCAACATTATTTGTTATCTCATCGCGTATTAAAACTGTTCCTCAAAAATGGTTTGCTGATGGTCTTCAATTCATGAGTAAACAAGAAATTAAAGATAGCCAAAACGTATTTAATATTCAGTCACACACCCATTTTTTACATAAATTAAGCAAAGGTAATAGCCCGATTTTATTTAGCCGTAATGAACATACTATTTTTTTAGATTTTCAACGTTCAATTCACGTGTTACATAAATTTCAGCCAGACCAACGTTATTTAGCCTATCCATTTGGTGGCTTTAACCAAACTGCGATGGTTGCAGCAAAAGAAGCAGGATTACATCTTGCCGTCACCACTATTCAAGGAAAAGTTAGATTAGGTGATAATCCATTTTCATTAAAGCGATTATATGCATTGAGAACAGATCCCATTGAAAAATTTGCATTGATGGTCAGTAATAGTAATAAAAATGTGATTAATAAAGATATCATCATTGATCGATAATAATATTCCTAAATATTTTACTAAGATTTTATTCTTTGAGTAAGAGATTCATCCTTTTTTCATATTGTCATTTTTTACAAGAGTTCTCTAGTTAATACCTTATAATATCTACTATAAGCAGTTAGCTATATATATTGAATATTCAATTAAAGGATTTAATTTGTTTATTATTATGAGGGAAATATAATGAAATTATCGACAGTAACATTAACCACTATGTTAACAATGGTATTAACTGCTGGAGTAGCATCTGAAGCTGTAGCAAATAAGGATACACAAAATAGAAGCGATGGTATTATTCACTTTAAAGGTGATATTGTTAATGCCCCATGTACTATTAATGAAAAAGGAACAATTAACGTTGATCTTGGAAAAATTAGTAGTCGTACATTAGAAGTAGGAAGTAAACATAGTGATAATAAATCTTACGTTATTAAATTAGAAAATTGTGATTTAAATAAAACCTATAAGGATAAAAATACTACAATAAAATTAAGTAAAGTCAACGTTAGTTTTTATGGACAAACGGATGAGCATAAAAGTGATTTATTAAAGAACACGGGTAGCTCAAAAGGGCTAGGTATTCGCTTAATGAATCAGGATAGCTCAAAAATTAAATTAGGTGAAAAAAATACTGATATTTCATTAAATGCAGGCACAAATAAATTAACTTTTCATGCTCGTGTCGAAGCAAATGGTCAAGCAGTTGAAGCGGGAAGCATTGAAGCGCAGGCAACTTATGCTCTAACTTATCTATAAAGTAAATTTAAATAATTATCATTTTATAAAACAAATATATTAAAGTAACAGATTAATATTTGGCTGTTACTTTGTATTCTGATATTAAAATTTTATTAAATTTACCTAATAGGAATTATCATGTTTTTTCTAAAGAGATGCATAGGTAATAGATTATTTATTTCTATTATCTTAATCGTATTGATTCCTAGAATTTCTATTGCGATAGAGTTTAATATGAATGTTATTGATGCATTAGATAGGGATAATATTGATATTAGACATTTTTCTAATCCTAATTTTATATTTCCTGGTGAATACTTAGTTGATGTTACTTTAAATGGTAATAAGTAGTTATTAATTAACTTTTATAAGGTTGATGAAGAGCATTCCGAGTTGTGTATAACACCTGAAATGATTAATATTTTTGAATTAAAAAATGAGATAAAACAAAAAATTCTACAAAATGATCAAACATCATGTATCAAATTACCTCCGCAGTTTGATATTCACTATAACTTTGATAAATCTAATCAGAATATTTTATTTTCTATTCCTCAAGCTTGGCTTAAATATAATGATCCAGACTGGGTACTGCCATCACTATGGGATGATGGAATAAATGGAGTATTTATTGATTATAATCTTTTTTCTAATTATTCAATAGATAAAAATAAGAATAAATTATTTGATATTAATAGCTATAATACGCTAGGGTTAAATTTAGGCAGTTGGCGTTTCCGTTCTGGTTTCCAATATCAATATCATCATTCAAATTATGGAATGGAACAACAATTTGATTGGACTGAACATTATGGATTTAGAGTCTTTCCTGAGTTAGGGACAAAAATAGTATTGGGAGATACTTATTTAAATACCACACTATTTGATAGTTTTCGTTTTATTGGAATGTCATTTTTTACTGATAGCCGTATGTTGCCGCCATCAATGCGAGGTTATTCGCCACAGATTTCGGGAATAGCAAAAACAAATGCAAATGTTGTAATTTCGCAGTATGGACGAGTTATTAAACAATTACGTGTTGCACCTGGGCCTTTTCATATTCAAGACATGACAGAAACTGTACAAGGAACATTAGATGTTTTGATTGAAGAAGAAGATCAAACTAAAAAAAGTTTCAAGTAACGACAACTTCACTTCCTTTTTTAACGCGTAAGGAGCAGCTTCAATATAAGTTAGCAATGGGGAAAACAAATAGTTCTAGTCGCCTGCAATATGATACTCCATGGTTTATTTCGGGTGAATTATCATACGGCATGTTGAGTCATACTTCCCTCTTTGGCGGTTTAATGACTACGGTAGATCATGGATATTATCAAGCCGAAAATATAGGTATTGGACAAAATATGGAGCAGTTTGGTGCCTTATCTTTTGATATGACAAGAATGCAAACAAAATTAGAAAATAATGATCTGTATTTAGCTCATCGCTATCGTTTAAATTATATTAAACGCTTTGAATCAATAAATTCACAGATTACATTTACAGGTGAAAAATATCCTAATGATAAATTTTTTTCACTACCTCAATATGTTAATACAATAGATAACATTAAGAATTTGAGACGAGATAAAAATAGGTATTCTTTATCTTATAATCAATACCTTAGTTTATTAGATGCTACAGCTTATTTTAATATTTCACACCACCAATTTTGGCATGTGCGCGATACGGAAACATTTGGGATGAGCTTAAGCAAGTTATTCCATTTAGATAATAAGATTAAGAATATTTCAACTACATTCTCTATTAATAAAATTAAATACCATGAACTGGAAGATAATCAGGCTGCTATCTCTTTCTCTATCCCTCTGAGAAATCTAGGTTCATTCAGCTATGAATTACAATATGCAAATGGTGGAAAAGATATTAATCAGTCTGTTGCTTATTACAGTGAGAATGAAAATAACCAAGTTTGGAATTTGCGTGCAGCTGGAAATAGACACGCATTAAGTCAAGTAGAACCAAGCATTAGTGGGCATTATCAATATTCCTCTCCTTATGGTGTATTAAATATGAATGCTACTGAAGATGTAAATAATTATCGAACATTGGGAGGTAGTTGGTATGGCGCAGTTACAGCAACAAAATATGGGATAGCATTACATCGTAGTGGTGGAAATAATGAGCCAAGAATGATGGTTGACAGTAATAATATTCCAGATATCTCTTTTGGGAATGGGCAATCTATAACTAATCGTTTTGGTATTGGTGTGGCAACACAGTTAAATAGCTTTACTCATTCAGAAATTTATATTGATGTAAATACCTTGCCAGATGACGTTGATATTAGCGATAGTGTACTAAGAAAAACGCTGACAGAAGGTGCTATTGGATATAAAACAATTAAGGCACATCAAGGACAACATCTATTTGCAATTATCCGTTTAAAAAATGGTTTATTTCCTCCTTTAGGTAGCAGTGTGATAGATGATAAAACAAAACAGGAATTGGGTATTATTAGTGATAATGGAAATGTGTATTTAACAGGAATTAGTCCAAAAGAAAAATATACCGTAAGTTGGGGTGATAGTAACAAGTGTCATTTTACGACTAGGCAATTATTAGAACAAAACCAGCAGCATATTTTAATTCCATGCCTTTAAAGGAATAAGGTTATGAAAAAATTATATATATTTATTTTAATAATATTTTCAAATATACAATTCACTTTTGCAGCAATTAATGTTGACCGCACAAGGATCATTTTTACAGGGCAACATAAATCAGTCAGTTTGGTTTTGAATAATCAGCATAAAACATTACCTTATTTGGCTCAGTCATGGATAGAAGATGAAAAGGGAAATAAAGTATCAGAACCATTTACAGTATTACCGTTTATTCAACGGATAGAACCTAATACTAAAAGCCAATTAAAGATTACTAAAACACACGGGTTAGATAAATTACCACAAGATAGAGAATCATTATTCTATTTTAATGTTCGAGAAATTCCACCGATTTCAGAAAAAGAAAATGTTATGCAAATTGCAATTCAAAGCCGACTGAAAATATTTTATCGACCATCTCAAATAGAAAATAATAGTGATAAAGCGTGGGCAGAAGTACTGAAATATACACGTCATAAAGATAATCTTTTTATTGAAAATCCAACGAGTTATTATAGATTATGGTGGGTTAAAAATCTTAGATTA
This sequence comes from Providencia sneebia DSM 19967, assembly GCF_000314895.2. Lineage (GTDB taxonomy): Bacteria > Pseudomonadota > Gammaproteobacteria > Enterobacterales > Enterobacteriaceae > Providencia > Providencia sneebia. Next base: position 825,279 of record NZ_CM001773.1, read on the forward strand.
CCACTGTAATGAAACGTATTGTCAATTAAATAAAAAATAAAATAAGGTATTTTGTTTTCTACCTATAACAAGGGTTATAGTTAATGATATTAGGTATTATAAAAAATAATTTATTATGTATTTTTCTATTACTAATAAGTTTTAAATCCTTTGCTGAATTATCTTGTTTTAATGCATCTACAAATCAATTTACATCAACAACAATGATACCTGAATTAAGAATATATCCTGATACAAAGTCAGGAACTATTCTTTGGATTTCTGATTTAATTCATATTCCTATCCGTTGTGTATCTAATAATGGATTTATAAATAACAATTATATTTATGATAATATTAACTTGTTTTTTAATTCCTATAACCAACAAATAGTTCCAGGTCTACTATTTGGTATAATTTATAATGATTTATATATAGAGAATTTTAATCAAAATTTTAATTTAGCTAATTTAAGTGCACAAAATGGCAATGTGTTTGATTTTAATTTAAAATTTAAATTATATATCAAAACTACACAGAACGGTATTTTAGCTAATCCGTATATTACTAATCGTAATTTTACTGCATTTAAGATCGGTGGTCTTAATGAACATATGAATAACTGTGATAATAAGTTATTTAAATATAATTTTAATATGCAGTATGGCGTGAAATTATTTTTCGATTCAGCAAGTGTTAATATTTACCCTACATCACAACAAATAAATTTTGGGTCTATTTCAGAAATGGATTTAAATCAAGGTAAAGTATTTTCACAAGAGTTTAGTATTTCTTCCATAAGACCTTATTTACTGAATAATCCTAATGGAATTTTATTAGATATTAAATTTGAGACAATGAATCAATTATATGATGAATATTCCATTGATTTAGGGAATGGAACTAGCTTGAGTATAGAAGATGGAGAAAATTCTAAAATTAAATTTAATGCCCATCAGAGATTCGGCCATATAGCATATAATAGTTCATATTTTCAACGATATTATAAAGCAAAAATTAAAAAAGTAGGTGAAATTAAAACGGGGCCATTTAATGCCACCACATTGGTAAAAATATATTATTTTTAATTGATAAAAGCGACCCAATATGGGTCGCTAAGAGAAATAATATTATTTAAGACAATTTTTGCAGGTTTGATCTTGTACTAATTCAAAAAAGTTATTCCCTTTATCATCAACTAAAATAAAGGCAGGCAATCCTTCAACTTCCATTTTCCAGATAGCTTCCATTCCTAATTCTGGATATTCAAGGCAGCTAAGATTCTTGACGTATTCTTGCGCTAAGATAGCAGCAGAACCACCAATACTACCTAAATAAAAACCACCATGTTTTTTACAAGCATCTGTGACAACTTGGGTGCGGTTTCCTTTTGCTAACATGAGCATACTTCCGCCATGAGATTGAAATAAATCAACATAGGGGTCCATGCGATTAGCCGTTGTTGGACCTAATGAACCCGAAACTTTACCTTCAGGTTTCTTAGCAGGACCCGCGTAATACACCATATGATCTTTAAAGTATTGTGGTAAATCTTCGCCATTATCAAGGCGCTCTTTAAGTTTCATATGCGCAATATCACGTGCAATAATCAGTGGGCCACTTAATGAAACGCGTGTGGAAACAGGATGTTTGCTTAATTCTGCTAAGATCTCTGTCATTGGCTGATTAAGGTCAATATGGACAACTTTTGCCTCATGCTGCTGGCGCATTGATTCAGGAATGAATTGAACAGGATTATGCTCCATTTTTTCAATCCATAATCCCTCTTTATTGATTTTAGCTTTAATATTACGGTCAGATGAGCAGGAAATTGCTAATCCAATTGGGCAAGACCCACCATGGCGAGGTAGGCGGATAACTCGGACATCATGAGCAAAATATTTACCACCAAATTGAGCACCAAAACCAAAGTGGCGTGTGGCTTCTAATAATTCTTTCTCTAGTTCAATATCACGGAAGGCTTGGCCATGTTCATTACCGCTAGTTGGCAAGTTGTCGTAATATTTAGTTGAGGCGAGTTTTGTTGCTTTGAGCGTTGCTTCTGCTGATGTTCCACCAATGACAAAGGCAATATGGTAAGGAGGGCAAGCCGTTGTACCTAAGGATTTCATTTTTTCAATTAAAAATGCTTTAAGTTTATTTGGCTCTAGAATCGTTTTTGTTTCTTGGAATAACGCGGATTTATTTGCAGAGCCAGCCCCTTTATTAACAAACAGAAAATGATATTCATCTCCTTCAGTTGCAAAAATATCAATTTGAGCAGGTAAATTAGTACCAGTATTAACTTCGGTGTACATATCCAGTGCTGCATTTTGAGAAAAACGTAAGTTTTCTTGCTGGAAGATATTGTAAACACCTTGAGATAACCACTGTGCATCATTGCAGTCAGTCCAAACTCGTTGGCCTTTTTTTGCTACAATGGTTGTTGTTCCGGTATCTTGGCAATTTGGCAAGATTCCCTTAGCGGAGATTTCAGCATTGCGTAAAAGCTGTAATGCGACATATTTATCATTTTCACTTGCTTCTGGATCTAACAAAATAGAAGCAACTTGTTTTTGATGCTCAGTCCTTAAGAAAAACTGCGAATCATAAATAGCTTGTTGGGCTAGAACAGTTAATGCTTCAGGTTCAATTTTTAATATATCTTGTCCTGCAAATGATTGAAGAGAAACGTACTCATCTGTTAATTTATAATATTCAATTTTATCTTCTGATAATGGATAAGGTTCTTGGTAGAAAAATTTTTTAGTCGACATATTGTTCACTCACATATTAATTCAGAATTAAAATAAAGTTAGAATTTTTTATCATCGTCGTGATTTATTGGAAATAAAATGTAAATTTAAAGAACATTTTTTTTACAGATAAACAAACATATATCTAATACAAAATATAATTGTATCAATTGGATAAGATCTCTGCTTCATGGATACGAATCGTGATGATACAATGAGAAAAATAATGAATATTGATTAAGCATATTAATATATGCAGTACATTAATATGACCTTGGTTAATATTATGAATAAAAAATTTTTTTATATAGGAAATGCGACGAGATTTTAAATAATAAAATAGGTCATTTTAAATATAATGAAATATATTTTATCCGTATGTAGCTAATAGCGATATAATTTAACAAATTATGGTTATATTAGTTATTTATGTTACCCCATATCCTTACTTTAAGTTTTTTCATTTATTCTGTAACTGAATTTATACATTTTAATAGTTTAACCAGTTCAATGTATTATTTTTATACAAATAATGATGACTTATAATGCTTATCATTAAATGTGTAAGTATTATAAGATTCGCGCATAGTTTCTCTGATTTTATTTCCTTTTTTGTATAAAAATAGTCATTTCATTGAGTTTTTATAACAAAAAGCAAACAACAGTCGGAAAATGGCTTTCAATTTGCATGAACAGTGTTTATTATGCACAGCTTAATGAAATTTAATGGCGCCACTGGTTTTGGGCTTTGCTGGGGAGTACCCCGATAAGCTTCCACAGTCTTTAACGGTGGCGGTTCTATCTGCATTATTCTTAGGGATAGAGTGTATCTAAATGACTGAGACAACCTCTCTGACACCACTCGTAGAATTAAAGGCTTTAAATAAAGCTTTTGATGGCAAACAAATTATTTCCGAGCTCGATTTGACGATTAATAATGGTGAGTTTTTGACCATATTAGGTCCGTCAGGCTGTGGTAAGACAACCGTTTTACGTCTTATTGCTGGCCTAGAAGATCTCGATGAAGGCACTATTATTCTTGATGGGCAGGATATTACAGATATCCCAGCTGAGCAGCGCTTTGTGAATACAGTATTCCAAAGTTATGCTTTATTCCCTCATATGACTGTTTTTGATAACGTGGCATTTGGCTTACGTATGCAAAAAACGCCTGCTGATGAAATTCAACATCGTGTCACTCAAGCTTTGCACATGGTGCAATTAGAAGACTTTGCATTACGCCGGCCAAACCATTTATCAGGTGGTCAGCAACAGCGGGTTGCGATTGCGCGTGCTGTTGTGAATCGACCAAAAGTGCTTTTACTGGATGAATCTTTATCTGCCCTTGATTACAAATTACGTAAGCAAATGCAGAATGAGCTGAAAGCATTACAGCGCAAATTGGGTATTACGTTTATTTTTGTTACTCATGATCAAGAAGAAGCGCTTGCAATGTCTGATCGCATTATTGTGATGCGTGAAGGTAAAATTGAGCAAGATGGCACGCCGCGCGAAATTTATGAAGAACCTAAAAATCTCTTTGTAGCGCAATTTATTGGTGAAATTAATATTTTTGATGCAAAAGTTTTGTATCGTATTGATGAAAAAAGAATTCGTGCCAATGTTCAAGGACATGAGTGTGATATTTTTACTGATCTTCCAGTGAAAGAAGGGCAATCAGTCAACGTTTTATTACGACCTGAAGATTTACGTGTTGAAGAAGTGAATGATGCTGATAATTACGAAGGGTTAATTGGCTATGTTCGCGAGCGCAATTACAAAGGTATGACGCTTGATTCGGTTGTTGAAATGGAAGATGGCAAAATTATTATGGTCAGCGAATTTTTCAATGAAGATGACCCTGATGTCGATCACTCCTTAAATCAAAAAGTTGCAGTAACTTGGGTTGAAAGTTGGGAGGTGGTATTGGATGATCAAGCGTAAACACAAAGTTCTCCAAAATATCATCATTACAGGTGTCGTTGCTTGGTTGGTGCTGTTTGTGTTCCTACCAAATTTAATGATCATCGGTACAAGCTTTTTAACGCGTAGTGACGCCAATCTGGTTGATATGGTTTTTACATGGGATAACTACAGCCGCCTTGCTGATCCTATGTATGCCGAAGTGATGCTACATTCATTGAATATGGCATTAGTGGCGACATTTTTCTGCTTAATTATTGGTTATCCATTTGCATTTATATTGGCAAAACTGCCTAAGCGGATACAACCTTTAATGCTATTTTTATTGATAGTGCCTTTTTGGACTAATTCATTAATCCGCATTTATGGGCTAAAAGTTTTTCTAAGTACCAAAGGGTATCTTAATGACTTTTTATTATGGATTGGCATTATTGATAAACCAATTCGTATTATGTATACCTCTGAGGCGGTTGTGTTAGGGTTGGTTTATATTTTATTACCTTTCATGGTGATGCCGCTCTATTCCAGTATTGAAAAGCTGGATAAATCATACTTAGAAGCCGCTCGAGATTTAGGTGCAAATAAATTCCAAACGTTTGTAAAAATCATCATTCCATTAACTATGCCGGGCATTATTGCAGGGTGTTTATTAGTTTTATTGCCGGCAATGGGATTATTCTTCGTCGCTGATTTAATGGGTGGCGCAAAAAATCTGCTGATAGGGAATGTCATCAAGAGTCAATTCCTGAATATTCGAGATTGGCCATTTGGTGCTGCAACAAGTATCTTCTTGACTGTGATGATGGGATTGTTGCTGTATGTGTATTATCGAGCTGCTAAGCTTTTGAATAAAAAGGCGTACGAATAATGATTGGTCGTACACTGCGCGGTGGTTTTATGGCCATCGTCTATGCTTATCTTTATATCCCAATCATCATTTTGATTGTGAACTCGTTCAATGAATCACGTTTTGGTATTAATTGGCAAGGGTTTTCAACGAAATGGTATGAGCTGTTATTAAACAATGACAGCTTATTACAAGCTGCGGGACATTCAGTCACGATGGCGATTATATCAGCAACCTTTGCAACTATTATTGGTACTTTGACGGCGGTCGCACTTTTTCGTTACCGTTTTAGGGGCAAGCCTTTTGTGGGTGGTATGTTGTTTGTTGTTATGATGTCACCAGATATTGTCATGGCAATATCGCTGCTTGTTTTATTTATGATTTTAGGTGTTTCACTTGGCTTTTGGTCACTCCTATTTTCTCATATTACTTTTTGTCTACCATTTGTTGTTGTGACAGTTTATGCGAGATTAAAAGATTTTGATGTGAAAATGTTGGAGGCAGCACGCGATCTTGGTGCGGGTGAATTTACGATTTTACGTAAAATTATTTTACCTTTGGCTTTGCCTGCTGTCGTGGCGGGTTGGTTATTAAGTTTCACATTATCGATGGATGATGTTGTAGTTTCATCCTTTGTGACTGGGCCAAGCTATGAGATTTTACCGCTGAAAATTTATTCAATGGTAAAAGTCGGGGTATCACCTGAAGTCAATGCGTTGGCAACAATCTTATTATTGATGTCACTCATTCTTGTCTGCGTTAGCCAGTGGGTAATGCGAGATAAATCTTCAAAATAATCTGTTTTGTGGGTCACGAGTTTGGTGGATTTTATCGCTCGTGATTCTTTTAATGCCGTTTGGCGAGAGGGTAGGTTTTACTAAAACCTATAAGATAACACTTTGTTGAGGGATTGCTCAGTCATGAAAAAATGGTCTTATCTATTAGCCGCAGGTTTGATGGCTGCAAGTATTGGTACGGCAACTGCCGCTGATGAAAATAAAGATGTACTGTATTTCTATAACTGGACAGAATATGTTCCCCCTGGTTTATTAGAACAATTTACTAAAGAAACTGGGATCAAGGTGATCTATTCCACATACGAATCAAACGAAAGTATGTATACCAAGCTAAAAACCTATAAAGAAGGGGCTTATGACTTGGTTGTACCTTCTACTTACTTTATTTCTAAAATGAGTAAAGAAGGTATGCTGCAAAAAATTGATCAAGATAAGCTGAGTAATTTTAAAAATCTTGACCCGAACTTATTACATAAAGAGTTCGATCCCAAAAATGATTTTTCCGTTCCTTATATTTGGGGTGCAACCGGAATTGGTATCAATGGCGATGCAATTGAAGCGGGTTCAGTCACATCTTGGGCTGATTTTTGGAAACCTGAATATAAAAATAGCTTGCTCATGATGGATGATGCGCGTGAAGTTTTCCAAGTTGCATTGACTAAATTAGGTTATTCAGGAAATACCACAGATCCGAAAGAAATAGAAGAAGCGTATCAAGAGCTAATAAAACTGCGTCCAAATATTTTAGCTTTTAACTCCGATAATCCTGCAACGCCATTTATTGAAGGTGAAGTTGATGTTGGGATGCTATGGAATGGCTCTGCATTTGTTGCGCGACAAGCAGGTTTACCGATTGAAATGATTTGGCCTAAAGAAGGTGGGATTTTTTGGATGGATAGCTTAGCCATACCTGCGAATGCCAAAAATCCAGAAGGTGCTCATAAATTAATTAACTTTTTACTGCGTCCAGAAATTGCAGCGCAAGTTGCCGAATCTATTGGTTATCCAACACCTAATTTAGAAGCGAAGAAAATGCTACCCGCTGAAATTGTGAATGATCAATCACTTTATCCAAGTGAAGAAGTCATTAATAAAGGTGAGTGGCAAAGTGATGTTGGGAATACCAATATATTGTACGAAGAGTATTTTCAAAAGATAAAAGCTGGCCGCTAATTTTTTAGCCTAGCTTGGTTAAAAGGCACCTTTTTAATAAGAAAAAGGTGCCTTTTTTGATCAATCAATTTGTTGAGTTAAATGCCAGAAGATAGATTAATGAGTCGCATTCTTTTCAACGAATTGTACATAAGCATCAACCCAGTTTTGCATAAATTCTTTACTTTTTGGTGAGAAGTTTTTTTGCTCATCTACCATGCCATCAAACCATTTTAGAAAACATTCCGGTTGATTCATTGTCGGCATATTTAAAAAAGCGAGGCTATTGCGTAAATGTTGTTGAGCAATTGCCGTGCTGATATTACCAATAGAAACGCCAAGAATACCGGCAGGAATTAAATTCCAAGAGTTACTTCCCCAGGGGCGTGAGCCTTGGTCAATCGCATTTTTTAGTACACCTGGAATAGAACGATTATATTCAGGGGTGACAAAAATGATCCCATCACATTGCTCTACTTGTGATTTAAACTCAGAGACAACAGGAGGAACATTCTGATCTGCATCTTGGTTATATAATGGTAATTCACTGATATTGATAAACTTGAATGTGAATGTACTTGGAAATAATTTAATTAATGCTTCTGCAACTTGTTTATTGTAAGAGTCCGCACGCAGGCTACCTACTACAAGACCAATCTGATAGTGCTTTGACATAAATAAAACCCTCTTTCCGCGTTGGTAATTAATGATATATCCAAAATAGTTTAGGTAGGAGAGAGACAACCTAAACTATTCAAAATAGAGTTGTTTATATTTGACAGATGCTAGATATTAAATTCATATTACATCTTAATTAGTTTATTTATTCTCTAGCTAAAGTCAAAAATATACCCATTAATCAGCATAATATATTGTCATCTAAATAAAATAAATCAGCAAATTCTACTGACTGAATATCCAAATGAATGATTTTTAATCAATACCTATTTTGGTTGTTTCGCAATAGAAAATGAATGTTTAGCGATAAAAGAGAAAGGGATTGTTATGGTAGCTTACAAGCTATTCATTATTCATGTTAACAGGGAAAAATTATGCAAATAATAGAGTGGAATGATTTCGAACGTGTTGAAATGCGAGTCGGTACAATTATTAAAGCAGAAGTGAACAGCAAGGCGAAAAAACCCGCTTATGTCATGGAAGTTGATTTAGGTGAATTAGGGATTAAATGCTCAAGTGCACAAATAACCGTAAATTATACGCCAGAAGAACTTATTGGTAAGCGGGTATTATGTGTCTGTAATTTTGAAGTGAAACGTATTGCAGGTATTAAATCAGAAGTATTGATTACGGGCGCACCGGATGAAACAGGAGCAATTGTACTTGCCGAATTCAATCTTCCTCTACCTAATGGCGCTCGCCTTGCGTAATTTTGCGAGGTAAATTGCGACTGTATATTTTTTATTTTAAAAAGTTATACTTCTCCTATTGTTAGCCAATAGGAGCGTATTTTTGTTGCTGCCAGAATTACACTACCGCCAATATTCTGAAGATGTGATTTCTCATCAACATGATGGGCATTGGCAAATTGTCTTTGCATTATCCGGTCAAATGGAAATTAATATGCATCGCCAACATTTTTTATTAAATGGTGGGCATGGCGTGGTGATCGCTCCGAGTGTAGATCATGCATTCAGTGGGCAATCAGGTAATCAAAACTATGTATTAGAAATGCCAGCAACATCACAATGGGCGATTGATGAAAAAATGACATCATTCTCATTAACACCTGCCGCGATGGGTTTATTAAGTTGGCTGAAACAGTTTCCACAGCCAGCTGAGCACCATTTTACACTCGCTCGTTTGTTGTTAGCTCAATTAAAACCTGAAAATCACTGGTTAGATGTTTTAACTTGCTGGATAAATGCGCGATTACATTTACCTATTAGTTGCCAAGATATTGCAAATGCTTGTTGTATGTCAGTGAGTACTCTGCAGCGTAAAATAAAAGCTGAAACTCAATTAACGGCAATGCAATTTTTATTACGTAAGAGAATGGAAGCTGCTAGCCATTTATTAAACGGTGCAAATTCGGTTGAACAAATTGCATTGGCCGTCGGTTATGAATCCCATTCTGCATTTAGCCAAGCATTCCGTCAATTTTACGGTAAAACACCGATAGAATATCGTGCTCAGATGGCAAAGAGCAGGTTAGACTTTAAGTGATTATTTAGATTTAAAATGTTGGTTAATCTGATTTTCATAATGACTATAAAGAAAATCAGTATTCACATTGGCTTGTTTGAGCTTCAATTCTAATAACGCTAATTGCTTGCAAAGTGGCTGATAATTAGGATCATCATGTGATAAGCCTTTTAACATTTCAGCTAATGAAAGTGCGTCTTTCCGTTGTTGTAATTCAGGAGGTAAATAACCTGAATTTTTAAGAATACGATAACCTGCACGAAGTTCTGCTGGAATTTGGCTGTCGTCATCTAATAAAAGAGGCTGACCTTCCCCTTTTAGATTATTTAATTCACCTTTGTTGAGCGCTTCTTGAATATGACGTTCTGCCCAATCATCAATGGCTGACATACAAACTCCTTCATTCCCCAATTATTTTCTATTGTTTAAGCAAGATATTCCGAAAGAAATAAAACTTCAAGATAACTCATTTAGTTAAACACTAATGTTTTTTATCCTTAATTAATTGCATTGTTCTATTGAGTATATTTCCATTTAACTCATTTTTTGCATTTTAATACTCAATTTTGTCGTTATTCTTTATAGTTTATGCCTAATTTTAATGAAACCACAAACGTCAATCCTATTAAGATGATCTTTTTATGTTCAATTAAGATGATCTTTATCGGATCATCTTAAAAAGTTTTTTATTCTGCATATTGATCATTTTGTAGATCTTTATTTCATCCTGAGTATAATCGGCAGGGAAGTATAAAACATGTTCTACATTTCTTAGGAGTTTTCATGAAACTTAATAAAATTTCATTGGCAATTATTGCGTGTCTTGGCTTATCTGGCGGGGCATTAGCCTCTCAAAATATTGACGTTCCACAACCACCACATATTGATCCACCTAGTTCGAGCGAAACGAGTGGGTGTAATCCAGCATTCTGTCAAGAAGAGGTCATTCATCCTGGTACTCCACCAACTCAAGCTGAAGCGAATGGACAGCCAGCATATGATGCAGATGGTAATCCAATAATGAATCCACCAACGCCACCAACAGTTGAATTCAATCCAAAATACGATAGCGTTTCTATTGATGGTAAGTTTGAAGGGGATACTGTCCAAAGTGCAGGTGATTTGGCTGTTACAGCGATAGATAAAGCAGATAAAGTTGATACGAAATTAGATGGTGCAATTGCRGATGGTAAAACAGCTTTGGCGGAGACAAATGAGAAGGTAACTGCCAATTCTGATGCGATTACAGCAAATACTGGTGCTATCAAAGASACYAATACGAAATTAGATGGTGCAATTGCAGATGGTAAAACAGCWTTGGCRGAGACAAATGAGAAGGTAACTGCCAATTCTGRTGCGATTACAGCAAATACWGRTKCBATCAMAGAGACTAATACGAAATTAGATGGTGCAATTGCAGATGGTAAAACAGCATTGGCAGAGACAAATGAGAAGGTWACTGCCAATKCTGGTGCKATYAAAGMCAMTAATRSGMWATTARATAACACAATTACTAACGGCAAAATAGCATTAGCAGAGACAAATGAGAAGGTAACTGCAAATACGGGTGCCATTAAAGATACTAACACTAAACTGGATAATTCCATATCCCAGCAGAAAGAAATTAATGGCCAAGTTAATGGTAAATTGGCACAAAATGATGCTTTCTGGGATGAGCAATGGAAACAAAATTACAGTTATGATGCGAGCATTAAGCAAAATAAATCTGATATTGCTAAAAACCGTCAAGATATTAATAAATTAAATTCACGAGTTGATCGTTTGGATCAAAAAGTGGATGACCTCAATGATACGATGAAACGCGGTTTTGCATCTCAAGCCGCATTAAATGGGCTGTTCCAACCTTATGGTGTTGGTAAATTGAATGCGACTGTTGCTCTGGGTGGGTATGAATCAAAAACTGCGATTGCGGCAGGTACTGGTTATCGTTTTGATGAAAATACGGCAGTGAAAGCGGGTATTGCAACCAATACAGATGATTTCAAAGGTGTCACTTATAATGTCGGTGTGAATTTTGAATGGTAAGTATTAATTAGTAAACCTCGTTATTATCCTCAATAATCAAAAGCTAGCGATTGCTAGCTTTTTCTATAATTATTGCTCTATTTATATTAAATCAAAAATGTAATTATACTTAATAAAATATTTTAACGGTAAAGTACTTTATTAAATACAATCAATAGGTCATAATATGCACTCGTTTTATTCAATAGTATTTATAGCTTTTAAAAATAGAGCCAACACTTTATATATACCAGTTTAAAATATATAGTTTAAACTGGCATCTTTGCGTTATATAATTCCTGGTTGGTGTTATTTATTAATAGTAATACTTAAGTGATTCTATGTAGAATAAAAATAGTTATCAATAAATTAATATTCTATGATAGATTAATATTAATTTAATAGATTGTTATTCGTTGTATTTGTGATTTTATAATAAGTTCTATCTTTATGTATAGCATCATTTATTCTTCTATGGTCATGTTCATGTATGACCGTATTAAATAAGTCTCTCCATGATTTATTTAATATAACCAGAATACTATCTACCACTTCAAAAGTAAGTTTGGTTTTTCCTGTTTCATAACGGGATACCTGTTGTTGGCTAATGTTCAATAATCTTGCCAATTGATTACCGGATAAATTTTTTTCTCTTCTAATTTTTCTTATATACAGCCCTATATTTCTGTTCATTTCATCTGCAAGATAATCCATAAATGTTAACCTCATGAAAATAAGTATGTTAATTAGGATGTTTTACTGAGCACAGTAATCATCTAATTTCACAAAATGTAATCAAATACTAAAACCAATAGTCTATTTTGTATAATTGATTTAAGAAATCAAAATCTGAAAATAAAACGTAATAATCTATTAGCCGTAAATTTTATTACAAACAAATTAGCGTTAAAAATAAAATCAAAATATTAACAATGAGTTATAAAAATCACATAACATTTGTAAGGTTATATTTTTACATTCTGATACATTTATAAATATTAACACAGAAATTATATTTAAATATTGCTTGTTTAGGTTAAAAAACATACTAATAATATGCATGTTTACATAATTATTACTCGTTTTATGGTATTTCATTAGGTTATTATTAGGCTTTTTAAGAAAAGTCTTAATATAAGCATATGTAAAATATTTTAGAGATCTATGTGGTTTTTTATGACTTATTAACGGTAGTTTAATTAATATTAATTAACTTTTATTTTCCAACATTAAATCAGATAACTGTAATGATATTAAGCATAACTATAACATTTTATTATCAATTATTCATTGTTGTTTTGTTTAGAACCTGTCGTGCATAAGCTAAAAAACCATAGTTGCAATACTTAATATTTAATTATATTTTATTAATTACATTTAAATATTATTCAGCGCTATTATTCTTTGTTAAATTATTTATACAAATATTACTTTAATTTGTAGTTTAAGCTAAAAAGTAATTTTTAGCTGTGATATATGCCTAATTTATGCATACAAAGGCTTATTTAATGTAGATTTAGTAAAAAAAAGAAAAATTATCTAATAGATTACATGTTAATTAGGATCTCTGAGTAATATAATCATTTGATTAAAAAAACTCTAAGGATCAGCGATCCCTAGAAATTTCTTTAAGCTAAAATGAATTTCAAATCTTTCTTAACTAATCAGTTCATCAGTGTATATGCTACTTTTGCTGATGTACCCACACCGCTGCTTCAACTCGCGATTTTAGGTTTAATTTTTTCAATAAATGTTTTACATGTACTTTAACTGTGCTTTCAGCAATATCTAATTTTCGAGCAATCATTTTATTGGATAAGCCCTGAGAAATAAGGTCAAGAATATTGGTTTCTCTCGGTGTTAAAGACAACATGGCATTTTCAGTTTTTGGCTTATTATCTCGTAGTGATTCTGCTAAGACGGAAGTTAATGCTGGGCTAACAACCATTTTTCCGCTAGCTGCTTTTTTCAGCGCATCAATTAACTCTTCAGGCTCCATATCCTTTAATAAATAACCATCTGCACCACGTTTAAGTGCATTAATCAGATCTTCGCCATAATTAGAAACTGTGAATAAGATAATTCGCCCTGATAATTCACGTTTTCTCAGCTCATCAAGTGTTTCGAATCCATTCATCTCTGGCATATTTAAATCAAGTAAGATCAAATCAGGATCTTGTTCTTCAGCAATTTTTATTCCTGTTGCTCCATCTCCAGCTTCTCCTATCACACATAATGAGGGCTCAAGGCTAATCAGTTGTTTGACGCCATTTCTTAACATTGGATGGTCATCAATAAGTAGAATCGTTGATTTTTCACTGGTTATGTTTGTATTGTCCATGAATGCTTTGCTCCAAAATAATTAAGCTACAGATAAAGAGAATGTGATTTTAACGATTGTACCGCCTTGCTCCCTGCGAATTATTTCACATGTACCATTAAGACTAAGTGCTCTTTCTCTCATAATAATTAGGCCGTAATGGTTTTGTTTATTAGGTGTTAATTCTATTCCTTCACCATTATCTTCAATAGTAATAGTGGCTATTCCTGAATGTAGGTGAAGAGAAACTTGTGCCCAATTAGCGTGGGCATGTTTAAGAATGTTACTTAGAGCCTCTCGGATTATCTGTATAATATGAATAGATTGATGTGGTGAAATACTCTTCGCAGGCAAATGATAGTTTAATAAGACCTCAAAGCCCATTTTTTGACTGAACTCGTTAATCGTGTTTTCCAGCGCGGGAAGTAATCCTGGCTCAGTGAGCTTTAATCTAAAAGTGGTTAATAATTCTCGTAGTTGACTATAGGCAGTGTTGATTTCATTACGCATTTCGCTAAGTAATTGTTGATGTTTTTCTGGTAATGATTCAGGTTGCATTTGTAGGTAGCTAATTTGCATTTTTAAACAAGAAAGGGATTGAGCAATAGAATCGTGTAATTCTCTGGCTATAGATGAGCGCTCATCCATGATTAATAGCTGCTGCTGTTGTTCGATTTGATGTTCCATCGCGAGCATGCCAGAAATTTGTTTGACGAGCATAAGAACTAAATTATTTTGTTCGTCAGAAAGTGATTCATTTGCTTCTATTTCGGCGACGATGATACCGTAACGATGTATATTGTCTGAAAGTTCCCATAATAATGTTTTAGGGTGAAGGATATTATTGTTAGGAATAGATGATAGGGTTTCAGATGGAATATTATCTAAATTACAGCTAATCTCATGAAAATATTTACCAGTATGATCTTCGTATAATCTTAAGCTCAGATTTTTTAATATCGTAATTTTTTGCAATTTTCCTAGAATATGACTTAATCGCTCATCAAGTGGTGTTGCTGAATGCAGTATTTGGTTGGATTGATATAAAAAGGAAAGTACTTGGTTTTTTTGGCGGAGATCCGCTGTTTTTTCGGTAACTCTGAGTTCGAGTTGATGATAACTTTGTGCCAGTTCATCCGACATTTGATTTAATGTCATCCCCAAAGCATTTAATTCATCTTGCCTATTATTGTGACTTGGATAGCGCTGACTAAAGTCTTTTTGGCCAATGGCATTTGCCATGGTTAGAAGTTTTATCCAAGGGTAATAAATTTTACGTCTTAGGTGCCAAATGGTGATAATTAATAATAGAAAAACAAGGCCAATAAAAATGATTTGAGTCATTGCGACATAAGTCATTTTTCGTTCTGTTTTTTCATCAATATCATGGACAAGGTCGTCAAGCATACTGACAAAAGTAATAACTTCATATCTTGCATCATTTGGCGAAGTGGCTTTATTTAAAGCTGGGTACAATGTTTTTAGCCAGTAATTATTCAATTCTGAAAATTGAGTAGTCAGTTCTTCTGATTTGACAACTTGTGTTAATTCACGGCTTGATAGATCACTTTCTAATACGTCGAGATATTCCTTTGAATAGCCATTGAGGGGAACTAAAGAAAGTAACCGGTAACTTTGCATTCGCAGTGAGCCGGATTTATTAATTGCGTGTGCATTACCTTGCACACTAATAATCATACGATTCGAGATAGTCATACAGATAATACCAAGTACAGCAATGAGTAGCATCAGCCCAATAACTTGGTTGATAATCGAAAATCGAAGATGGAATGTTGGCATATTCATTTTCCCAAAATAATCTCGTAATCACACTTTTTATGATGGTTATATTGTTCAGAGATCGCTTTAATTTACATATACCACTTAAGTGTTACCACTAAATATCCAGCCTATAAAATAGTACCAATATTAAGATAAAAACACTTTAATAAATTCTATTTTTATCTTTTATATTTATATGGTTATGTGAATATACTCCTATTACTCCCTTATTGGGCTGCCTATATAATGCACAAAATCTAACTTAAATGTCTATTGATTTAGATCAGTCTAACCACGGCTAAATAACCACAAACTTCCTGTAAGAAAGCTATTTATTGAGGGAAGTTATGTCGAAACAAGAACGCTTAAATGCTCAGCAAAAACAGTCAGGATCTGTTATTCAGGATTGGCGACCTGAAGATACTCAATTTTGGCAAAAAACTGGGCAACGAATTGCGAATCGGAATTTATGGATTTCAGTGCCTTGTTTGTTACTTGCTTTTTGTGTTTGGATGTTATTTAGCGCTGTAGCCGTTAATTTAAATAAAGTCGGTTTTAATTTCACAACTGATGAATTATTTTTATTAACTGCGCTTCCTTCCGTTTCTGGCGCACTTTTACGTGTTCCTTATTCGTTTGTGATCCCTATTTTTGGTGGTCGCCGTTGGACTGCGATTAGCACTGTTTTTCTCATTATTCCCTGTGTTTGGTTAGGTTTTGCAGTTCAAAATCCTACAACACCTTATAGTATTTTTGTCATTATTTCACTTCTATGTGGTTTTGCAGGCGCAAACTTTGCCTCTAGCATGGCCAATATTAGCTTTTTCTTCCCTAAAGCGCGTCAAGGTGGGGCTCTGGGTATTAATGGTGGCCTCGGCAACTTAGGTGTGAGCGTTATGCAGCTAATCGCACCTTTTATTATTGGTGTTGGCGTTTTTTCCTTTATGGGAGGAACTGGCACGCCACAAGCTGATGGCTCAGTATTATGGTTAGAAAATGCCGCATGGATCTGGGTTCCTTTCCTGCTATTTTTCACAGTAGCAGCTTGGTTTGGTATGAATGATTTAGCGGCTAATCGCGCATCGTTAAAAGATCAGCTTCCTGTATTAAAACGCTGCCATTTATGGATCTTAAGCTTTCTTTATCTCTCAACCTTTGGCTCCTTTATCGGCTTTTCAGCGGGTTTTGCCATGCTTTCTAAGACGCAATTTCCAGATATCAATATTTTGAATTTTGCTTTCTTTGGTCCACTACTTGGCGCATTAGCTCGCCCAGTAGGTGGCATGCTTTCAGATCGTTTCGGCGGCGTCAAAGTCACCGTTATCAACTTTGTCATGATGGCAATCTTCTCGGGTCTACTATTCCTCACATTGCCTGAGCACGGTCAAGGTGGCTCATTTATCGCATTCTATGCCGTCTTTATGGTGCTGTTCTTAACAGCTGGATTGGGTAGTGGCTCGACATTCCAAATGATTGCTGTTGTTTTCCGCAAATTAACCATTGACCGAGTTTTAGGTCAAGGTGCAACGGAAGAAGATGCTCAAAAGAAAGCCGTGACAGAAAGTGCAGCTGCGCTTGGGTTTATTTCAGCCATTGGGGCAATTGGTGGCTTTTTCATTCCAAAAGCATTTGGTACTTCTTTAATGCTAACGGGATCACCTGCCGGCGCAATGAAGATTTTCTTCATATTTTATGTGTTCTGTGTGTTTATCACTTGGCTGGTTTATGGCCGTAAATACAAATAATAACAATCAATAAAGATAATTAAGCAATGTATGACGCCTTATCGCGTCTCTTTGGAGGTCATCCGAATGAGCAAGTTTTTAGATAGATTTCGTTATTTCAAGCAACTAGGCGAGACGTTTTCCGGCAATCATGGTCAAGAATTAAATGTGAATCGTGATTGGGAAGATGGTTATCGTAGCCGCTGGCAGCATGACAAAATTGTGCGTTCTACACATGGTGTAAACTGTACAGGTTCATGTAGCTGGAAAATATATGTCAAAAATGGCTTAGTGACTTGGGAAACACAACAAACTGATTACCCACGTACTCGACCTGATTTGCCCGATCATGAGCCAAGAGGTTGCCCACGTGGTGCAAGTTATTCTTGGTACCTTTACAGCGCGAATCGCGTGAAGTATCCAATGGTTCGTAAGCGCTTACTTAAATTGTGGCGTGAAGCAAAAGCGGAACATCAAGATCCGGTCAATGCTTGGTCTTCAATTATTAATGACCCTAAAAAAGCACAAAGTTATAAACAAGCGCGTGGTCATGGTGGTTTTGTTCGCTCTAGCTGGAGCGAAGTGAATGAATTAATTGCAGCTGCCAACGTGACCACTATCAAAGAGTTTGGTCCTGACCGTATTATCGGTTTCTCACCGATCCCTGCTATGTCAATGGTGTCTTATGCATCAGGTGCGCGCTATTTATCACTTATTGGTGGCGCATGCCTTAGCTTCTATGATTGGTATTGCGATTTACCTCCTGCATCACCAATGACTTGGGGCGAGCAAACAGATGTACCAGAATCAGCAGATTGGTATAACTCTTCTTATATTATTGCATGGGGTTCTAACGTTCCTCAAACACGGACACCAGATGCACACTTCTTCGCAGAAGTTCGTTACAAAGGCACCAAAACGGTAGCTGTGACGCCTGACTATGCTGAGATCGCTAAATTATGTGACCACTGGTTAAATCCTAAACAGGGTACAGACAGTGCAATGGCGATGGCAATGGGGCATGTGATCCTCAAAGAATTCCATGTTGAGCGCCAAGCTGAGTATTTCCGTGAGTATGTGCGTACTTACACCGATATGCCAATGTTAGTGATGTTGGATGAGCGCGAAGATGGTACTTATGCTGGTGGCAGAATGTTGCGTGCAGCAGATTTAATGGATTCTTTAGGCGAAGAAAAAAATGCGGAATGGAAAACCATCGCCATTGATGAAGCGACAGGTGAATTGTGTGTACCACAAGGTTCAATGGGCTTCCGCTGGGATGAAAGCCGTAAATGGAATCTAGAGCCACGTAATGCGAAAGATGGGCAAGAGTTTAAGATGCAACTGAGCCTTTCTGACACGTGTGATGAAATGGTGGAAGTTGGCTTCCCTTATTTTGGTGGTTTAGAAAGCGAATATTTCCAGAATGTTAAGTTAAAAGATATTCTGCTGCACAAATTGCCTGCTAAACGTATTCAATTGGCAAATGGAAAGGAAGCGTTAGTTACTAGCGTTTACGACTTATTGCTTGCTAACTATGGTATTGACCGTGGTTTTGGTGATGAAAACTGCGCGGCAAATTATGATGAGATAAAAGCTTATTCTCCTGCTTGGGCCGAACAAGTGACTGGTGTGAGTCGCCAAAATATTATTCGTATTGCTCGTGAGTTTGCTGATACAGCGGAAAAAACTCATGGTCGTTCGATGGTCATTGTTGGTGCAGGTATCAACCACTGGTACCACATGGATATGACTTACCGCGCAATTATTAACATGTTGGTATTTTGCGGTTGTATTGGACAAAGCGGCGGTGGTTGGTCTCACTATGTAGGGCAAGAAAAATTACGTCCTCAAACGGGTTGGTTGCCATTAGCTTTTGGCCTTGATTGGCAGCGCCCACCACGCCACATGAATAGTACTTCATTTTTCTACAATCATTCTAGCCAATGGCGCTATGAGACGGTCGCTACCGAAGAGCTATTATCGCCATTAGTTGATAAAAAAGCATTCAGTGGCAGCCTTGTTGATATGAATGTGCGCGCAGAGCGCATGGGGTGGCTACCTTCTGCACCGCAATTAGGTGTTAACCCAATCACGATTGCGAAAAAAGCAGAGGAAGAAGGGCTATCAGCTGTAGATTACACCGTTAAACAGCTTAAAGAAGGCAATATTCGTTTTGCTTCGGAACAGCCTGATAATCCACAAAACTTCCCTCGTAACTTATTTATTTGGCGTTCAAACCTTTTAGGTTCTGCCGGTAAAGGCCATGAATATTTATTGAAATATTTGTTGGGCACTGAAAATGGTATTCAAGGCGTTGATTTAGGGCAACAAGGCGGCGTGAAGCCTGAAGAAGTTGAATGGGCTGATAACCCAGGTGAAGGTAAAGTCGACTTAGTTGTGACTTTAGACTTCAGAATGTCGAGTACATGTTTATTCTCTGATGTCATTTTACCAACAGCGACTTGGTATGAAAAAGATGACATGAATACATCGGATATGCACCCGTTTATTCATCCATTATCAGCAGCCGTTGATCCTGCTTGGGAATCTAAGAGCGACTGGGAAATTTATAAAGGCATTGCGAAGGCTTTCTCTGAGGTTTGTGTAGGTCATTTAGGTAAAGAAACCGACGTTGTGACGTTACCTATTCAGCATGATAGTGCAGCTGAAATGGGACAACCTTTTGATGTGCGTGATTGGAAGAAAGGTCAATGCGAGTTGATCCCAGGAAAAACGGCTCCGCATATTATGACGGTTGAACGTGATTACCCATCAACTCATGCACGTTTTACCTCGCTTGGTCCGTTAATGGATAAGCTTGGCAATGGCGGTAAGGGTATCAGCTGGAATACTCAAGATGAAATTGATTTCTTGAAGAAACTCAATAGAACACAGCCAAGTGGCGCAAATGAAGGTCGCCCGAAGATAGAAACAGCGATTGATGCCGCGGAAGTGATCTTAACTTTAGCCCCAGAAACAAATGGTCAGGTTGCCGTTAAAGCATGGGATGCTTTGGGTAAAGTCACTGGCCGTGATCATAAGCATTTAGCGCTGTATAAAGAAGACGAAAAAATTCGTTTCCGCGATATAGTTGCGCAGCCGCGTAAAATAATTTCTAGTCCAACATGGTCTGGCTTGGAAGATGAACATGTCTCTTATAATGCGTGTTATACCAATGTGCATGAAATGATCCCGTGGCGCACCATCAGTGGTCGTCAGGAATTGTATCAGGACCATGAATGGATGAGAGCGTTTGGTGAAAGCCTTGTCGTTTATCGCCCACCAATTGATACACGTGCGGCTCAACCTTTAATGGGCAAAAAACCGAATGGTTTTCCTGAAAAAGCCCTGAACTTCTTAACACCGCACCAAAAGTGGGGTATTCACTCAACTTACAGTGACAACTTATTAATGTTGACGCTAGGTCGTGGTGGACCAATTGTTTGGTTAAGTGAAGAAGATGCGAATGAATTAGGCATTGAAGACAATGATTGGGTTGAAGCTTTTAACAGCAATGGCGCATTAACGGCTAAAGCTGTTGTGAGTCAGCGTATTCCAGACGGCATGATCATGATGTACCACGCCCAAGAAAGATTGATCAACTTACCAGGATCTGAAATTACATCACAACGTGGTGGGATCCATAACTCAGTAACGCGTGTTTGTCCAAAACCAACTCATATGATTGGTGGTTATGGTCATTTAGCTTATAGCTTCAACTATTACGGCACAGTAGGTTCTAACCGTGATGAATTTGTCGTGGTACGCAAAATGAAACAGGTCGATTGGCTTGATGGTGAGCAAGATGGTTATCAGCAGGCGCTGAGCGGAAAGGAGAAAGCATAATGAAAATTCGTTCTCAAGTCGGCATGGTATTAAACCTCGACAAATGTATTGGTTGCCATACTTGTTCTGTGACCTGTAAAAATGTCTGGACCAGTCGTGAAGGTGTTGAATATGCTTGGTTTAATAACGTTGAAACCAAGCCCGGTATTGGTTATCCCCATAATTGGGAAGATCAAGAAAAATGGAAAGGCGGCTGGATCCGCAATATTAAAGGTAAATTAGTACCACGCATGGGGAACCGTGTTGGGGTGCTTTCTAAGATTTTTGCCAACCCAGATGTACCTGCTTTAGATGATTACTACGAGCCATTTGATTATGACTATAGCAATCTCAAAAATGCGAAAGAAGGCAAACATGTTCCAACCGCTCGTCCGCGTTCATTAATTACGGGTCAGCGTATGAGTAATGTGAACATGGGGCCAAACTGGGAAGACGATCTTGGCGGTGAATTTAGTAAGCGTTCACATGATAAGAACTTTGAAAATATTCAAAAAGAGATGTATGGCCAATTTGAAAATACATTCATGATGTATTTGCCGCGTCTATGTGAACACTGTTTGAACCCAGCTTGTGTGGCAACTTGCCCAAGTGGGGCAATTTATAAGCGCTCAGAAGATGGTATTGTCTTGATTGATCAGGATAAATGCCGTGGCTGGCGGATGTGCTTAACCGGTTGCCCGTATAAAAAAATCTACTTCAACTGGAAAAGTGGTAAATCAGAAAAATGTATTTTCTGTTATCCGCGCATTGAGTCAGGCATGCCAACAGTGTGCTCTGAAACGTGTGTGGGGCGTATCCGCTATTTAGGTGTTTTACTTTATGATGCGGATAAAATTGAAGCTGCAGCATCCACAGAAAAAGAGACAGACTTATATCAAAGCCAGCTTGATGTTTTCCTCGATCCACATGATCCGCATGTTATTGAAGAAGCGCAAAAACAGGGTATTCCTTTAAGTGTGATTGATGCGGCTCAGAAATCGCCTGTTTATAAAATGGCAATGGAATGGAAATTAGCACTTCCATTACATCCAGAATATAGAACATTACCAATGGTTTGGTATGTGCCACCTTTATCACCAATTCAATCAGTCGCTGATTCAGGAATGTTAGCGAACAATGGCGTACTACCTGATGTTGAAAGCTTACGCATTCCAGTGCAATACCTCGCTAATTTGCTAACTGCTGGCGATGTTGAACCTGTTTTATTAGCCCTAAAACGCATGTTAGCTATGCGCCATTATAAACGTGCTGAAACAGTTGAAAACCAATGTGATACCAGTGCATTGGAGCAAGTTGGATTGACGGAATCTCAAGCCCAAGAAATGTACCGTTATTTAGCAATAGCGAATTATGAAGATCGCTTTGTTATTCCTTCTAGTCATCGTGAATTAGCGCGAGAAGCTTTCCCTGAAGCGAAAGCATGCGGATTTAGCTTTGGTGATGGTTGCCATGGTAGTGATGGAAAAACGAATCTGTTTAATAGCCGTCGTATTGATGCCATTGATATCACACCAAAAACAGTGCAGGAGAAAACTTTATGATCAGTTTAAAAGTGATTTCTCGATTGCTCGATTACCCAACAGAAGAACTTTGGCAGCATGGTGATGAATTAATTGAAGCAATAGAGCAAGCAAATGAATTACCGATTAAACGTGCAGTTCAGTTGGTGATGTTTGTTCGCGAATATTTAAATGAAGACTTGTTAGATATGCAGGCACAATATTGTGAGCTGTTTGATAGAGGTCGTGCAACATCATTATTATTGTTTGAGCATGTTCATGGCGAGTCTAGAGACAGAGGGCAAGCGATGGTTGATTTGATGGCGCAATATAATCAACAAGGATTACAAATTGACTGCCATGAATTACCCGATCATTTACCCATTTACTTGGAATATTTGACCGTACTTTCTGCCCCGCAAATGCTTGAAGGCTTAAACGACATTGCTCCAATTTTAGCTTTGGTAGGTGAAAGACTAAAACAGCGTGAAAGCCGTTTTAGTGCATTATTTGAATTATTACTCGAGCTTTCTCGTAGTGAAATTCAAACCAGCCAATTAAGTGATAAGGTGGCTGCAGAGGCGCGTGATGATACGCCGCAAGCTTTGGATGCTGTTTGGGAGGAAGAGCAGGTCAAGTTTTTAGCTGATGATAAAAACTGCGGTGGTGAAGTGTCTGCTCACCAACAACGTTTTGCTAATGCCGTTATTCCACAATATTTGAACCTAGATGAAGCACAAAACCTGGGAGTTCAAAAATGAATTTTATAAATCAGTTTTTCTTTGATATCTACCCTTATATTGCCGGAACGGTATTTATTGTGGGAAGTTGGTTACGCTATGATTATGGTCAGTATACTTGGCGTGCTGGTTCAAGCCAGATGTTGGATAAAAAGAACATGCGACTTGCATCCAACCTTTTCCACATTGGGATAATAGGGGTTTTTGTCGGGCACTTTTTTGGTATGCTCACTCCACATTGGATGTATGAATCATTTTTACCAATGCATATAAAACAGTTAATGGCTATGGTTGGTGGTGGGATCTGTGGAATAATGGTTTTAATCGGCGGAGCGATGTTATTAAAACGTCGATTGACAAATCCACGCGTAAGAGCCACTTCCTCATTTGGCGATATCATGATTTTAACATTATTAGTTGTGCAAGTTTGTTTAGGGTTACTCACCATCCCATTCTCTGCACAGCATATGGATGGTAGTGAAATGTTAAAATTAGTTGGCTGGGCGCAGTCAGTGGTCACTTTCCATTGGGGAGCATCAAATTATCTTGAAGGCGTCGGTATTGTCTTTAAATTGCACTTAGTATTGGGGATGACGTTATTCCTATTGTTCCCATTCTGCCGTTTAGTCCATATTTGGAGTGCACCAATTGAATACATTACGCGCCGCTATCAAGTGGTAAGAAATCGCCATTAAGCTATTGTTCTATCGAATACTTTAGGTGATTCAATCGCACTGGTGAGTGCACCTAATGCGCCAGGTGTTCGTGTGATGAATGGAAATTCTGTGACAGATTGGCGGGGATATGCTGTTGCACCTTATCTTTCATCATATACAAAAAATAGCGTTGGGTTAGATCCTAGTACGTTACCTGACGATGTCGAATTAGCTCAGTCAAATATCAATGTCTATCCGACAAGCGGTGCTGTTGTTAAGGCCAAGTTCACTACGCGTGTTGGTTATCAAGTCCTGATGACTTTAAAACATAATAATACCGTTGTGCCATTTGGCGCGATGGCTTCATTAGTCAATAATAAACCGAATGAAGAGAATAGCGCTATTGTGAGCGATCATGGTCAAGTCTATATGACAGGGCTGCCAGAGTCAGGAAAGATATTTGTAAAGTGGGGCTCAAGTGTTTCGCAACGCTGTACCACTATATTTAATATTCGTGACTTAACTATTAGTCCTGAAATGGGGCTGCGCCAAGTCACTTTGAATTGTTTATCTCAAGATTAGACCATAGTGAGAAGTGAAAGATGATTAATAAATTCTATTGAATGGAAATAAGATTTATTCAGTACATTTTATTGTTTGTTTTAGTTAATAGATTTCATTACTTATATTAAGTATAACTCATGGCGGGATTAAGAATAATGAAAAAATTTATAGCACCTAGTTCTACATTAAACCGTTGTCATATTCAGAATCAGCCAAATAAATTAATGATGAGTGTGCTTTTTGGGGCTGTATTCTTTCTTTGTTCCTCAGCCTTTGCAACTGATTATATTGTTTTTCCTGGTAGTATGATGAAATTAACAACAATAGATGGAACTCTCAGTGGTGGGGTAGATGGCACTATTACATTATCAAAGTATAGTTTGCGGATGTCTGGAGGTGGGTTAACAACCGAGGGGAATCACAGTTCTGTTTGTCAGCCAGCAGTGACTGTTAATGGGTATACAGGTATCGCTGCCGTTAATGGGCGAAATGATGTTGTCGTCGGAGTAACGGGAACCAGTACAGGAGCAAAAGTGAATATTGGTCTTTCTGATGCTGACGTTCGAGCGAAAAGATTTGTTTACGACATTGATGGTGTTTGGGATAGCTATGGTAAATTAAGTTCCAGTACAGCTTCTACTGCCAGCATGATGAGTAACTGCCTTTATCCAAAAGGGGCGCCTACTAGTGGAAATATACATTATGGTGGGGCAGGTAATACAAAAATTAATAATGTACCAGCAGTATTAGATTTAACTATTTGGGCTTATATCGGACCAGATGTGCCTTATGGCACCTACCCATTAAAGCAGATATTTTTTAACCAAGGGACATCGATAACGTTAGAAAAGCTTATTGCTAGTAAACAAGTTCTCTCCTCAAGTGACAGATTAATTGTTCAAGCACCGCCATGCACAATTGGGATTGGAAACACCTCCGTCGTGTTTAATAATCTTGCAACATCTCCTAATATGTCTGAATCAATTGCGGATACTTTATCAATTAATTGTGCTAAAAGTATAGTTAGCGCAAGTGTTTATGTTCGTGCAACAGCAATAACAGGGACCGCAACGTCAGATGGATATGGATTTGGCTTGGTCAATAGTGAAACCCAAAAGTCTAATGTCGATGGAACGGGAATTATTGTCCGCGGTGGCATAGGTCCTAACCCAGTAAAAACGTGTACATATAGCTCAGGTGGAGGAGCTATATTGTTTGATCCGGCTTCGAGATTACCTGGGTTTTATGTTGCCTTATTATCAAATTATAGTTCTACGGATAGGACATTTCCTGTTCAATGGTATGCATGTACAACAGCGAACACCCTTCCTGGAAAGTATACCGGCTCAGCTACGCTCGGCTTCACTTATCGATAAGTAGGTAATATTTTCATTTAAAATATGTTGGAAGTAGAGTTTAAATTAGCAACTTATAATTGATGTTTTTATATAACACTTTGGTGGCCATCGTAAATGGCCGCCAATTTTTTTCTGATTAAAAACGTCACTCAATTTGTTGAGATCAGAGATCTAATATTTAAAAGTTATATGTTGCTGCAACACCTATTTGCGGTTGTAACCGCCAATCTTTTTCTGAACTTCCCCAAACCTGATTAAAATATTTAGCTTGAATAAATGTGGAAACTTGGAGATTTTTATCATATTGATAGCTGAGATTTAATTTTGGTAAAGCAAATAATGTATAAGTACTGCGGTATTGACCACTCATAACAGATGGACCTAGCCATTCATACCTAAGATTTTCTGCTAAAAATGGATTCCACCCAGCTTTCTTATTAGATGCAATATAGGGATCAAAACCACCGACAAAATTAAAGTTGAGCGCAGTTTTATCATTAAATTGATAAAGAGTATTATTATAATTCAACCACGCCAAGAGCATAAAATAATTAGCATTACTGTAATGGGTATTTTCACCATCAACAATCATCGAGCCGTTATACCATTCGCGGAATAAATGGGCATTTAGAGTCAAAGAAAAATTGGCTGGTAATGTCCAGTTAGTCAACATACTTAATACGCCTGTATTCACATGTCCTGTAGGGCTACGTGATTGCCAGCCATAAATATACTTTGGCGAAATTGCAAATTGAGTGGCGCTAATATATTCAGATGAGGGCAAATATTCATAAAAATCAAACGAAGTGCTAATAAAAGAATAAGTAGGATTGGCGCCTCTAAAACTGTTTCTATTTTCAATCGTCAATGAAGAAGACCAGTTGACACGAGAGTTTCCAAGATAGCCATATGTATAATTTAAAGTACCTACTGGTTGGCTTAGGCTATTATCTTGCTGTTTTGGTTCTCCTGAATAGTGGTAAGTATTCCAAAGCCTATCCCAATCAATTTGTATTCCCCATTTGGGAGAAAAATTATAGTTTAGAAATAAAGCTGGATGTGATGTTGAGGTTTTATAGCTTCCTGAGTTGCCATAAAAGGTCTGAGTAAATCCCATCGATCCATTAGGAACAAATTCCTCTGCTTGAGCAAATCCACTGGTAAGCAGTAATACTACAAAAGGTATTTTTAAGGTATTCATATAACACCGTATTGAATAAAAGTTAATATGTTGATTTTAATCATGATTTTTATTTTTGATAAAATAAAGTGAGTGGTATTTGCTTTTAGCGTATCCACGTCACCTAAATAGTTGGATAACTCTTAAATTAACTGACATATTTTAACTTTCATCATTAATCACCTATTTTTTGATAAAATTAATATTTAATATATAAAGTCAGTGCGGATGCTAGATAAACAATCTGTCATTATCTAATTTATTGATAGCAGAACTTTATATAATCAGTTTGAATTAGCCATTCTTATTGATATTATTCTTGTTTTTTAAATTTATTCTTTTAAAGATGAATATAATTATGTGTTATATATAATAAGCAATATTTACTTTTCCCTTGTATATACATATTTCTTTTTTTTAACCATGAAAAACAGAGAATACATAAATCTCTAATAAAAAAATAATATTAAAATACTAACCTGTAATACAATTAAATGTTTAATAAACAGTATGTTAAGTGTTTTTAATGGTTTTGTTACGCTTTTTTGTTTTAAGTCGATTTATAAAATAACCTATTTTTAATAAATTAAAAATATATTTATACAATAAATTAATAAATTTTTGTTAGCTGAAAATAATAGCAACATTTGATAATCTTAAATTGAATTAACCCCTTAATATTAATAAAAACAAAAAACTATTTAATACAATCTAAATTAGGTGTTTTTTATTCTTAAATTGATTGGTTTTAATGATGAAATAGGATGTTATATTTAAATGAAATACATAAATAATGAGTTTGATTATTATGGTAATAATTAAATGATATAAGATGTAAAATATGAAATATAGTAGAAAAAATTTATAATGTTATTATAAATACCTTATTAATTTACCTTTTAACCATAATATATATATTATATTGTTTCATGATGACATTATCTGTTTTTAATATAAGATAATCAGTTATAATTATGTAATGAATATTACTTAAATTAAATTTTTATGATTTGTATGTTTTAATTTATAGTAATATGAAGTTTAATTTCAATATCGTTATTTTTCGTATTCTAAATATATAGATTACGTATTATTACTGCTAGAGGATAATCATTTTAGCTACCGTTTCGTCATTTTTTGGATAAATAGCTATATTACCCACCTTGTTCAAACTTATTTTGAGTATTTTTTTAATTAATTGATTTTTAAATATTATTTATTTTTTGTCTTTTTTTGATAAATATGATTAATTCGTAATTATAAAACTTTACAATTGGATGTTTTTTTGTTCTCTTTTTGGTATTTTATTATTCTGTAATCTTTGTGTTTTTATTTAATATGTTGATTTTTATTGTTATTTATTTTTTTAATTATTTTATCTTTTGCCTTTTTACGACTAAATAAATGTCATGAATAATACTTTTTTACGAGTAGAATATTAGGGAGAGCTAGCATAAAGTAGAAAATTAATATACTTTCTAAAACACAAACAACATACGTGTAAATTATTTATTAATAGGATTCTATTAGAATAGTTACAATATGCATTTTGATGATAACTTAAATGGCATTGTTGACCCTTTGTTTTAACAAAGAATAAAATAAAAATAACGTTGTTTGAACAATAATATAATAAAACCTTATGAAGTAATGGTTATTTAAATAACTGTTCCTTTATCTGTTATTCTATTTTTATATGATTATTATTAGGCTGGAGTAATATATATGCGTAATATTTTTAAGTCACTATTAATTTCTACAGCATTCGCTATCAGTTCTGTAAATATAGCGTATGCTGACCCCCATTTAAATTTCGCATGGCCAGTTAATGTTGGGCCGCTTAATCCTCATTTGTATGCGCCTAACCAAATGGCAGGACAAACGATGGTTTATGAACCATTAGTTCGCTATATGAGTGATGGCACAGTTAAACCTTGGTTAGCGGAATCATGGAATGTTTCCGAGGATGGAAAAACATATATTTTTACTTTGCGTGAAGATGTCAAATTTTCCAATGGAGAGAAATTTGATGCTGCAGCTGCAAAAGTTAACTTCGATGCAATTTTAGCTAATCGAGAACGCCATGCTTGGCTTGAACTAGCAAATCAAATTATTGCCGTTGAAGATATCGCGCCAAATCAATTAAAAATTACCCTAAAAGATGCATATTATCCTATTTTGCAAGAACTCGCTCTGCCAAGACCATTTCGTTTCATTGCACCATCACAATTTAAAGAAGGTGGCACAAAAGACGGTATTGTAAAAGCCATTGGTACCGGTCCTTGGGTATTTGCTGATTCAAGATTAAGTGAAAAAGATGAGTTTGTTCGTAACGAACTTTACTGGGGTAAAAAGCCAGTTTATGAATCTATTACATTTAAAGTCATTCCCGATCCAAATACCCGCGCAGTTGCATTCGAAACAGGAGAAATTGATTTACTCTATGGAACGGATGGAATTATTTACCCAGATACCTACCAGCGGTTTAAAAATATGCCTATTTATAACGCTAAATTGTCAGAACCTTTGGAAACATTAGTTTTAGCAATAAATACAAAAACAGGCCCAACACGTGATCTTGCTGTTCGCCAAGCTATCAATCATGCTGTTGATAAAGATAAAATGATTGAAAAAGTTCTACACGGCACACAATTAAAAGCAGATACGCTTTTTTCAGAAAATGTTCCTTATGCTGATGCGGGTTTAAAGCCGTATACCTATAACCTTGATGAAGCGAAATTATTGTTAGATAACGCAGGTTGGACGGCTAAAACTGAAAATGGTATTCGAGAAAAATCAGGTGAACCTCTTGTTGTTGAACTCAATTTTGTTGGTACTGATGCTGTAGCTAAATCAATTGCTGAAGTTGTTCAAGCTGATTTACGTCGAATTGGCGTAGATGTGAAATTAGTTGGTGAAGAAGAAAGTAGCATATATTCACGCCAAAAAGATGGCCGCTTTGGTATGATTTTTAATGGTACATGGGGCGCACCTTTTGATCCTCATGCATTTGTTAGCTCAATGCGCATTCCTTCTCATGCTGATTACCAAGCTCAACAAGGTTTAGCGGATAAAGCGCAAATTGATGAAAAAATTACTCAAGTTTTAACCACCACAAATGAAGATGAACGCCGTCATTTATATCATGATATTTTCACACGCTTACATGAAGAAGCTGTTTATCTACCTTTGACTTACATTACAGCTATTGCTGTATCAAAACCGGAATTAGGTGATATTCCTTTCAGTGCAATGTCGAATGAGATCCCATTTGACCAGCTAGCACCTGTCACAAAATAGCAGGTTTACGATTATGATCCGATTTATTATTCGACGTATACTCTTGCTAATTCCAATGTTGCTTGGTACTTCGTTGTTTATCTTTTTAATCCTACGTTTGGGTCCTTCGGACCCCGCTTTGGATTATCTTCGGTTATCAAAAATTCCACCGACACCACAAGCTTTAGAACATGCTCGTGAATTCCTTGGTCTTGATAAACCGATCATGACGCAATATTTTGACTGGCTTTCAGATGCATTACATTTGAATTTTGGGATTTCATACGCAACCCAAAAACCAGTCTTGCCTGATATTCTTTATTTTTTACCTACAACACTACAACTTGCTGGGCTTGCACTCGCATTGACTATTTTGATTTCTATACCAATGGGCATGCTATCAGCACGTTATAGAGAAAAATGGCCAGATCAACTTGTGCGTCTTATCGCTTTTATTGGTGTTTCAATGCCAAACTTTTGGTTGGGATTTTTGCTTATCCTTCTTTTTTCTATTCATCTAGGATGGCTTCCACCAATGGGAATAGGTGGTGCTAAGCACCTGATTATGCCTGTTATTGCAATATCGCTTATGTCACTGGCGATTAATGCACGGTTGTTACGAGCAAGCATGTTGGAAGTTTCAGGGCAACGGCATGTTCGCTATGCTCGTCTTCGTGGATTGTCTGAAATGACCGTTGAACGTTCCCATATTTTACGTAATGCATGGTTGCCGATTATTACAGCAATCGGAATGCATATTGGCGAATTGCTTGGTGGCACGTTAATCATTGAAAGCATTTTCAGCTGGCCTGGTCTTGGGCGTTATGCAGTATCCGCTATCATGAATAGAGATTATCCTGTTATTCAATGTTTTACACTATTGATGGTAGTAATTTTTGTTCTCTGTAACCTAATTGTTGATATTATTTATGCGATTGCTGATCCTCGTATCCGGCTTTCTGCGGAGGGCGTAGAATGATGGACATTTTATTAAAATCCCCTCCCGTTTGGAAAACACTTTGCCGTAATCTTTTATTATGGTTTGCTGTATCTGTTGTGATTCTTTTAATTATTGCAATGATTGCAGGGCCTTGGATTTCACCCCATGATCCAAATCTTGTTGAGCTATCTAAACGTTTACAGTCGCCAGATAGCGAACATTGGTTAGGTACAGATCATTTAGGTCGAGATATTCTTTCGCGGCTGATTGTTGGAACTCAAGTTTCTCTTGGGGCAGTGGCAATCACATTGGCAATTATTATGATATTGGGTCTGGTAATTGGTGGAATATCTGGCTTTGTCGGCGGTAGAACAGACCAGATTATTATGCGTTTTACTGATGTATTTCTGACCTTCCCAACGTTAGTTCTTGCACTATTTTTGATTGGTATTTTAGGCACTGGGCTAGTGAATGTGATTATTGCGATAGCATTATCTCATTGGGCGTGGTACGCCCGAATTGTTCGTGGGATTATTTTGTCATTACGCCATCGTGAGTTTTTATTAGCAGCCCGTTTGAGTGGCGCTAGCCATAGCCGAATATTTATTAAGCACTTATTTCCTGCGACAATTTCTCAACTTATTGTCTTAGCAACATTAGATATTGGGCACATGATGTTGCATGTTTCAGGGCTTTCATTCTTAGGGCTTGGCGTCATGGCTCCCACGGCTGAATGGGGTGTCATGATTAGTGATGCTCGCCAATTTGTTTGGACATCACCAATGCTTATTTTTTGGCCGGGATTATTCCTTTTCTTTAGTGTGATGGCATTTAATATTTTAGGGGATGCATTACGAGATCGCCTTGATCCATCACTGAGGGCGAATATATGTCATTAAATCAAACCTCACTTCAGGTAAAGAATTTTTCCGTGGGCTATTTGCATCATGCGCATACACATGTCCTTATTTCAGATTTATCATTCACATTAAGACGCGGTGAAGTCTTAGCGTTAGTGGGCGCGAGTGGGTCTGGTAAATCGATGACCTGCTCCGCAATATTGGATATGCTTCCAGAAGGTGTGCAAAAAATACAAGGAACAGTATTATTAGAAGGGCAAGAAATAAGCGGTAAAATGCTACGAGGTCGACAAGTTGCATCTATTATGCAGAATCCGCGCAGTGCTTTTAACCCTGTCCGCACAATGTACCAACATATTATTGAAACTCTGAAAGCAACCAAACAGCCGCTTCATGATATTGATAAACGAATTCGAGATGTATTAGCTGAAGTCGAACTCGGGGATAGTGCCAATATACTCAAGCTATATCCCTTTGAAATGAGTGGCGGTATGTTACAAAGAATGATGATTGCGATTGCTATTTTAAGTGATGCGCCATTTTTATTTGCTGATGAACCAACAACTGACTTAGATTTGATCGTGCAGAAAAAGATCCTTGATCTATTAGACCACGTTGTTTCTGATCGAAAAACGGGGTTGTTGTTGATCACTCATGATATGGGCGTTGTTGCGAGGCTTGCTGATAATATTGCGGTATTAAAAAGTGGCGAAATAATTGAGACAGGTTCAGTGGATGATATTTTTACATCTCCTCATTCAATGATTACTCGTGATCTTATCTCTGCTCATCTTTCTTTATATGGATTGGAGCTTCCAGCATGACACTGATCGCTATTGAACATTTGACAAAAAGTTATCGCAGTCATTCATTATTAGGAACAAGTGAGCCTCGTTGTATTCTCAACGATATTTCACTGACACTAAATGAGAATGAAACAGTTGCATTACTAGGGCGCAGTGGTTGTGGAAAAAGTACCTTGGCCCGTCAAATCTGTGGATTAGAATATCCAGAGAAAGGACATGTGTTATATCGCGGAACACCTATTCGTAAGCTAAATAAAACACAATATCAGCAATTTCGTTCAGAAATACAGATGGTTTTTCAAGATCCGCCAAGTGCTGTAGATCCGCGATTTACTATTGAGCAGATCATAGATGAGCCATTGAAATGTCTTACAACTTTAGATGAGCAGCAACGTAAATTAAGAATAGAAGAATTATTGGCGCAAGTAGAACTGCCGTTATCTGTGTTGAGTAAGTTACCATCACAAATAAGTGGTGGGCAATTGCAACGCATTTGTGTTGCTCGCGCGCTAGCATCAGACCCCAAATTAGTCATCCTTGATGAAGCTGTTTCTAATTTGGATATTCATTTACAAGCATCATTGCTGACTTTGTTAAAGCGATTACAAGAAGAACAAGGTATTGCTTACTTATTTGTGACCCATGATTTGCGTTTAGTTAGTCGTTTTGCTGCGCGGGTTGTTGTGATGGATGAAGGGATAATTGTCGAAACATCGCCACAGGGGTGTATTGAACAATTATGTCATCCTGCATCATTAGCCCTAAAAAATGCCGTTTTACCTCCATTTCCAACTCCTCGTCAACGTACGCTTGCGTGATATTTCTTTAGTTGTTGGCTTTATCTTTAGTATGTTTGAGTAAAGCCAACAATTATCTTTCCTAGTTAATGTGTTATTAGGCACTCTTCTTGAAATACTGGCTCACTGACAATACAAATTTCAATATGTATTTTTCAGATTCACAAAATACTGTTCGAGCCATTGAAAAAGCTTATTGTTAGTGGCTAAGGTTGTACACTAACAAAAATCAATGCTGATCAAGCCTTTTTTATTACCAACTATAACATTATGTTAGGTCGTGATTTCTTTCAAAAAGTATGATGTAGCTATGGATTTGCTGGCGATTGCAGTGCTAAGCAAGCTTTTTGTAAGCCATTATCGCAAGCCAACTGAAAGTAATAACGGGCGGCATGTAACGATTTTTGCTCCACGTCCCCTTTTTGAATGAGCCAACCCAAATTGTACTGTGCATAGGCGTTATTTTGCTCGGCGGCGCGCATAAACCATTTCTGTGCTTGTTCAATAGACACTGGCACACTGTCCCCTTGATAATAGAGCAACCCTAAATTGAGTTGGGCATCGCTATCACCGAATTCCGCTGCTTGGGTAAAATAGTCCAGCGCCTTGGCTTTATCCACCGTTCCGCCTTTACCTTGCCAATAAAACCACCCTAAATTATTCAATGCAAAAGCATGCCCTTGCGCTGCGGAAGCTTGATACCACTTCAGCGCTTCATTGAGGTCTGGCTTGCCACTTGCGCCATTTTCATACAGCCAACCCAACATATTTTGGGCAGAAGGATGCCCTTGCTCGGCGGACGCTTGGAACCATTTTAAAGCAAGTGAGGGTGCGGTTGGGGAGTGCTCACTTTCGTCAAGGTACAACCAGCCAAGTTGGTGCTGCGCATCCGCATCCCCTTGTTCTGCGGCGAGGGTTAACCAGTGCAGGGCTTGCGGGCGTGATTTCGCCACGCCTTCGCCTTTTTCATACAGTAATCCCAATTGATATTGGGCGGGTAAACTGCCTTGCTTRGCSGCCGCTTCAAACCAATGCAGGGCKTGTGGCCAAGATTGTTCAACACCCAAACCGGATTCATATAAGGCGGCTAAATAGAGTTGCGCATGCGCATGCCCGTGTTCAGCCGCTTGACGAAAATATTTCGCTGCATCGGCATAATTTGGGGGTTGTGCTTGGTGGTAAGCGGCCAAACCTTCCTCAAATTGGCTTAGTGCCGTATTAGCATGTGCGGCATTTTCAACGGTGGAAACCGATCCTTTTGGTGAGGTTTCATCACAGCCGACCAATAAAACAGCACTGATGATGGACAGTGCCAGCAACGATTTTTTTATCATAACGCAGAGACCTTATTACACATGATTAGGGCGCAGCCTGTTTTTGGACATCGGCAATGCGCAATGTGTATTGCAGTGAAGCCCCCGGTGGCACGGCAGGCGGATCCCCTTCATCCCCGTAGGCTAATTCGGGTGGCACGACAAAGGTGATTTCCCCGTGGTTTTGCACATGCGAAATGGCGGATTGAAAAAGCGGTGGATATTCGCCGAGTGGCAAGGTCAACGACTTATCTTGCAAATCCATGTCGTTGACGACGGTGCCATCCAGCAAGGCTTTCTTGACCACAATACTAATTAAATCGTGCGGCTGGATTTTCCCTTGCCCGACATAATTGACTTTATACACATAACCAAACGGGTCTGATTTGACGTCTTTTTGTTTTTGCCAATCGGCTAAGAATCGTTTTGCTAACTGTGTTTGCTGCATTTTTTGTTCTGTTTTGTTTGTTTCTACTGAGGCTTCAGAGGCGATGAGGGCGGTGTGCAATTCGGTTGGCGAGAGCAAAATATACCCCGCAATCGCATCGTTAATCCCCGCCAGATAAGCCTGTTTATCGAAAGCTTGCCCGTAAGCTTGATTGTCTTGATGAATGGTCAGCGCATCTTGACCAATAGCAATCCCCGCGGCATAAGTTTGCTTGAGTGCCTCATCCTGTTTGAGTTGCTCAGCGGTCAAAGTCGCTGAACTCGTGCTGGATGAAGTCACTTTAGCATTATCGCGTGCGGTTTTTTGTGACAGTAATTGTAAGTTATTGGTGAGATTGGTAATGGTGCTCTTTTGGGTTTGCAGTGTGTGTGCCAGTGTGCGGTGCTGGGCTTGTTGCTCAGCCAGTTGGGCTTCTAAGGTCAAGGTGCGCAATAAGCCGYTGACGGTATCTTGGGTRTATTGCCATTGMGTYTGMACCGTTTGGGTKTGCTGCTGTTGCAACTGTTGGCGATAGAGCTGCTCACGATGTTGGCTGGCGCGCAATTGTTGTTGCAGCATTTTCAGGCGAATTTGCGGCAGTTGTATTCCGCTGGTTTCGGGCAGCTCTACATCATCACGCTGCATCTTGGCTTTGCGCGCTTCATAGTCTTGGGCAAATTGCAGTAACCCCGGCAGTTTGTTCTGATTTGAGGCAGTTTCACCGTAAGTGAGTGGCGTTAAAACACTGAATATGAATAAGGAAAGGCAGCGTTTTTGCCAAGAGGGAAATAATAAAGACGTTACGTTAGCCACAAAGAATATTCCTTAACATAAAGTTTATGTATGAATGAGAAGGCAAATAAATAGCATTAATAAAATAAAATTATGAGTAAGATGCATAGGGCTATTTTGTTTGCTTTTATATTTCATGTTGTTATGGAGATAAAAATATCATTTTAATTATTGTTAACGTTTTGCTGTTTTTGATACCGAATGAGAGAAGAGGGT
>NZ_CM001773.1:1825058-1913846 GCF_000314895.2 Providencia sneebia DSM 19967
ACAAACTAATTTTGCAAAATGCTAAAAAAATTGAAGATTAAATCAAAAAACTATTTTATAAATATAACTTTACCCAAAGCATATCGAGTTCAATTAGGTCGATTAATAAAATGATTCCTCAAGTACATAAGTACCTAGATATCTATTGCTTGAATAACTGAATATCAATCTACGTAATAAAACTTGAAATATTGGGTTCACTCTATGGAGAAGACGGATGACAGTAAGCAACCCAATGCTCATTATGTTCATCGTATATATTGCAGGTATGTTACTTATTGGCTATTTAGCCTATCGTTCAACAAAAAACTTTGATGATTATATTTTAGGGGGGCGAAGTTTAGGTAGTGTCGTCACTGCATTATCGGCAGGTGCTTCTGATATGAGTGGCTGGCTATTAATGGGGTTGCCTGGCGCAATTTTCTTAGCGGGAATATCAGAAAGCTGGATTGCTATCGGATTGACAATAGGTGCTTATCTTAACTGGTTATTTGTTGCTGGCCGCTTACGGGTTCAAACTGAAAAAAATGATAACGCATTAACGTTGCCAGATTATTTCACAAATCGTTTTGAAGATAATAGTAAATTACTACGTATTATTTCTGCTGTTGTTATTTTAGTTTTCTTTACTATTTATTGTGCTTCGGGTGTGGTCGCTGGCGGATTATTATTTGAAAGTACTTTTAATATTAGCTATGAAAAAGCCATGTGGTTAGGTGCATTAGCAACTATTGCTTATACTTTTCTTGGTGGTTTTCTCGCTGTAAGTTGGACGGATACTGTCCAAGCTTCATTAATGATCTTTGCCCTTATTTTAACACCAATTGTTGTTATTCTTTCTTTAGGTGGTTTAGACACCTCAATCGAAATTATTAAAGCCAAAAACCCAGAATACCTAGATTTATTTAAAGGACTAAACTTTGTGGCGATTATTTCGTTATTAGGTTGGGGATTGGGTTATTTCGGGCAACCTCATATTCTTGCGCGTTTCATGGCTGCTGATTCACATAGAACTATTCGTTCTGCACGCCGTATTAGTATGACATGGATGATTTTATGTTTAGGTGGAACGACAGCGGTAGGTTTCTTTGGTATTGCCTATTTTCAAATGAACCCGGAATTATCTGCATCAGTTATGGGGAATAATGAGCGGATTTTTATGGAATTAGCGGGGCTATTATTTAATCCATGGATTGCAGGTATTTTATTATCCGCTATTTTAGCTGCCGTAATGAGTACATTAAGTTGCCAATTATTAGTGTGCGCGAGTGCATTAACAGAAGATTTATATAAGCCATTTATCCGTAAAAAAGCGAGCCAAAAAGAACTGGTGTGGGTTGGCCGATTTATGGTTCTATTAGTTGCAGCGATTGCTATTTATATTGCTCGAGATCCAAACAGTAAAGTTTTATCTTTAGTCAGTAATGCATGGGCAGGATTTGGAGCCGCATTTGGCCCGGTTGTCTTATTATCTGTCATGTGGAAACGTATGACTCGTACAGGCGCATTAGCGGGTATGCTTGTTGGTGCAATTACTGTTTTAGTTTGGATGAAATTCAAATGGTTTGGTTTATATGAGATTATTCCAGGCTTTATTTTCGCATCACTGGCAATTTATATTGTCAGCTTAATAACGAAAGCGCCTAGCGCACAAGCACAAGCGCGATTTGCAGAAGCAGAAGCGGAATATAAAACCAAATAGCGTGATTTAATTGAAAAACTAAAAATAAGAAAGCCGAATTATCGGCTTTTCTTATTTTTGCTATTTAATTCTATTATTTAGCAGCTAGATTATGTTTGCGTTTTTTAACACATAGATAGCCGATAAATAAAATAATAAACCAGACTGGCGTGGCGATTAGCGCTTGTCTTGTATCATGTTGAAATGCTAACAACACGACCATAAACGCAAAGAAAATAAGGCAAATCCACGACATAATAATACCCGCAGGCATTTTATAATGAGAGGCTTCATGGAGATGTGGACGGTGTTTTCTAAATTTCAAATAGCTAATTAAAATCATACTCCAAATGAACATAAATAAGATTGCTGATACTGTCGTAACAAGGGTAAAAGCATGCATGATATTTGGGATAAAATAGATCAGTACAATACCGAAGCTAAGGCAAATACAGGTAAAAATAAGCCCAGTTGCAGGTACCGCTTTCTTAGAAAGTCGACTAAATTGTTTTGGTGCTTCCCCTTCTTTTGATAGCCCAAATAACATTCTGCTGGTAGAGAATACGCCACTATTTGCAGATGATGCAGCTGAGGTTAGAACGACAAAGTTCACAATACTCGCAGCAGCAGGTAAGCTTATCAGAACAAACATTTCTACAAATGGGCTTTTATCGGCCAAAATGGTTCGCCATGGCGTGACAGCCATAATGACAATAAGTGATAAGACATAAAATGCAATGATCCTAAATGGGATTGCATTAATTGCTTTTGGTAATGATTTTTTAGGATCACGGGTTTCGGCAGCAGCGGTTCCTACAAGCTCGATTCCCACAAAGGCAAATATAGCAATTTGGAAGCCAGCAAAAAAGCCGCTTAATCCCATAGGAAACATTCCGCCATCATTCCAGAGGTTATTTAATGATGCAGTATGACCCGATGGAGATTGGAAATGGATGATAATTAAAGTACTTCCAACCGCAATTAACGCAATGATGGCAATAATCTTGATCATAGCAAACCAGAACTCAAGTTCACCAAATAACCTTACAGAGACTAAGTTTAAGGTCAGTAAAGTTACTACACAGATAAAAGACGTTACCCATTCAGGGAAGTTGGGTAGCCAAAAGCTGACATAAGAAGTAATGGCGACAATATCGGCAATACCTGTTATTACCCAACAAAACCAATATGTCCAGCCTACAAAAAAGCCAGCCCAAGGCCCAATCAAATCAGCAGAGAAATCACTAAAAGATTTATAGTTTAAATTGGAAAGTAATAGCTCCCCCATTGCTCGCATAACAAAAAACAGCATAAATCCGATTATCATGTAAACAAAGATAATAGAAGGACCAGCAAGAGAGATAGTTTTTCCTGAGCCCATAAAAAGCCCAGTACCGATAGCACCACCAATAGCAATAAGTTGAATATGCCGGTTGGTCAAACTACGTTTTAGCTGATTGCCATCAGCAGAAGAACGTGTAGAGTTAAAGGATTGATTTTCTTCCATATGTTTTCTATCCAAGGAGGTTGTTGGTGCGGCCACAGTATATTTTTAATTGTGTGGCTGTGTTTGCATGAAATATTGTGACATAAATCTCAATTATAGTAAGGAAAACTTACCGCATTGTAAGTAGAGTGGCGATAACTTAATCCGATATTAACCATAAATTAACATTAATAACTAAAAATTAATTAACTCATTAAAAATAGCAGAATAATATTGACTGTGCCAAATTCGAGGAGTTAAATGTACGCCGTTGGGTTGTTAGCTCAGTTGGTAGAGCAGTTGACTCTTAATCGATTGGTCGCTGGTTCAAGTCCAGCAGGGGCCACCAAATTTTAGCTGTTAAATCAGCGCATTAAGCCACTTCTTAGCAAGTGGCTTTTTTGTATCTAAAGTTAAGTGTCTCAAAAGTGTCTCAATGATTTTTTATAGTAAATCTTCTAAGAGGGGTATATGGAACAAAATCTATTGTTTAAAGTAGGTGAGATTAAAACATTTCGTTCTTCGTTCGTGTCTGAAACAGAAAATAAAATTAACGAATTATTATTAACGAAAGAATGGGTTTTAATTAGCTGTGTTGGCGGAACTGATAGAGATGGTTATCCTATACATGAATGGTGTCTAGGAAAAATATCTGATTGATTTCAGTTTTTCATTTCTTCTAAAGCCGCATGGTTGCTGGCTTTCTTAAATTACGCGGTTGATATCGCGATCCAATGAAAGCCACGTAAAATAGAAATTTCTTTTATATTTCATTGTGTTATATTTTTTGCGCGATCCATCCCGTGATCTAAAAACTGAAATCTACTGAAAATCTTTTCACGCATTTCAGTTTGAGATTTTCGGCAACTCCCTAGTATTGGCGCGGCTTGGCGATATGTTTTGTAGAATTTTAAAACTGAAATAATTTTTAGATCCAAATTGTGCAGGCGGGTGCGGTGTAGTGCGTTTTACGTGGTGAAAACTTTTATTTTGTGGGCGCAGTGATTCGCCAGCGCTATGCTGTGGACATGATCCATTTCAATGATTAGGTTCTGTTAGATAATGATTGGTGTGCGCAGTGGGGCGTGTGGGCGGTTTGCTGAGGTGGATATATTAAAGGCTACTGATGGTCAGTCAGTAGCCTTAGTTACGTCTTCGTTATTACAAGAATGAACGAATCAATTTTAGTACAGCTGTAACAGCTTCTAAAACGATGATCAGAGTATCAAATACTTCTTTCATCCGCTTACTCCTTAAAATTAAGGAGTGCGATTAACCTAGCATCACCCATACACTGCCTGTCAGACTAGGCCTCATCTAGTGTTAGTTGAAGAGTGTCGCACAACTTGGCTAGGGTATTAAGTCGGCACCACCCGTCACATAATCAGGACTTTCACTTTCCGTATAAATACGAAATGTAGAATTCCGTTTCCACTAATCAAAAAGAATACTTTTTGATGTGCATAAAGACCATGCTAACGACACTCATCTAACAATTCACAATTATAGGGAGAATTTGAAATGGATCAATCGATTAAATTTGATAATGTTAAAAACAAAAAACCCAACTGGTGAGGTTGAGTTTCTTTATTTTTCAAGCGAATACTTAATGTATTTCACCCTTAGCGGTATAAGGGGGCGCTTAATATAGCGCAACACTCTTCAACTAACGATAAAGAGTTTAATACTTTTGTTATTAAATCTCAACCAATGACGGGCGAATACTTTTCTTTCAAGCTGTCTGATTTGCTGCCAGTGCCCTTGATAACAGCCGCGTTCAGTGGCTCACCTGTATTGTGATGGGTATGTACTGCTGTGAGTTCAGCTAGCTCTTTGACAACGTCGAGTGTGTCCAGCATTAACATTGCAACGTTGATTTCTTGGCTACCAATCCAAACAACGGGGGCAATGATTTGTTGCTGTTCGCCTGCGATACTTTGTTTTATCTGACCAACTTTCTCTATTAGCTTCTGTCCAATTTCTACAGTGGCATTCTGGCCAACATCAACAGTCATGTCTTTTTCGATACTGGCGACATAATTTGATGATGTTGCGATTGAGTAGTCACCCTCGGACAATTGCTGGATTGCCCCGGCTAATAATTTCTTTGTGCCAAGCACGGTTAATGTGTCGTTGGCCTGTACTGTTGTTTCCCTTGCGACCAGTTCGCGCTGTTCTTTGTCCGCTTTGATAGTTCGGAGCATTGATGCTTCATTAATGCTCTGGTCAGTTTCACGATTCCAACTACCGTCTTGTGTTACGCGCTGAAAAACTTCTTTGCGCTGTTGCTGCAATTGTTCCCCGGGTTGTATGTCCGGTAGGGTATTATTTTGGCTGAGGGTTTGCCGGATAAACGGTTTATCTGGCCTGCCACCTTCAAACGCTATCTCAACTAATGTTCCCTCCGGTGGAAACTGAAACATTCCACTCTCACCGCCTGCCATTGGCAAAGGCAAAGGTACAGCTTTATAAGCAGGTGCAGCGGATTCACTACCATCACCATCTAACAATTGCACGTCAACGGCATATTTTGGGCGGAATGGATCAGACATATCACCGGCACGAACTGATTCACTCGGTGATTCAATTCGGGCAAATTTGGGTAAATGTAATCCTGCTGATAATTCGGGGTAAGCTTTATCAATTTGTTTTTGAATTGGGGTTTTATTGTCGGCTTTACCTGTGAGTGGGTTTACCGCTTCCCAATATAAGGTGATATCGTCATTTTCAAGTTGGATTTTATTAACGCGCTGATTGTTTACCACTGTTCCAGCACGTAAAGCTGGGATTAATGGATAAGTGGCGCTGTTACCTGCGGCTTGGCTTTTTGAGAATTCTGCGGGTATTTCGTGGTGATTGCTGTGAAACATGGAATCCGACCAACTGCCGACAAAGACTTTTCCATCAGGCATTTGGTACCAGACATAATCATTGATGCTGAAAACTGCCCCTAAATTGGCTAATAACTGAAAGCCTGTGCCATTGTGGGTAAAATGGGGAATAGGTGTATTAATGTATTTGGCATCGGGTAAAAGAAAGGTTAACCCGCTATTATCTTGTAAAGAGTCAGTGATGGTTTTTAGTGTGGGGTGCTGAAAAGAGCATGGCCACATTTTATCAAATACCCCAACCAATTCCCGAATAAATAGTTTTTGAAAGCCATTATCGGCAGGCTGTGCGCGTTCAACATATCCGGTAAAATAGCGATAAAGCGAATCTGTATAACCTGTGTCAAAGCGAACTAATTTACCTGTGTAATCATTATTTGTTTCAACCGTTAAAAAGCCACGACCACAGGCCGATAGTTCCAGTATGATTTTAGCGTCAACAATATGGACTTCATCACTTGATAAATAACAGCGGCTAATTGGTTTCATTATTATTTATTCCCAAAATCATTAATTGGTTTCAAAACCGTACTTTCAAACCATGTTAATTCGTCTTTTTCTTCTTTTGCTGCGCTTGTTGGCGCCTTCGGGTTGCCTGTTTGCTTTTTCGCTTGTACTTGGCCTGCTGCTCGCGCGTCTTTTTTCTCTGAAACAGACAGATGTTCTCTGAGCGTAAAGGTGATTTGCCAAGCCTGTTGGCCGTCAATTTCGCTCGCGTCGATGTTGCCTGTAAAGGTGCCAATGCGAAAATTAATCGCTTTAGCGGTGTGATTAGCGACACGATAGCGTTTGAGTTTGCCGCTGTCTTTGGCTTCGGCAAGGGCAAATAAACGGGTTAATATTTTATGGTCAGTGAAATTAATCACACCTGTGATGCGCAATTCTTTGGGTTTGATGCCTTGCTCGGCAACGGCAGTGCTGGATGTTTGACCGCTTTGGTCTTTATCCTGAAACTGGACGGACGGATTAACTTTGATGTTTTTCAGCGGAATAGCTTCACCATCAAGGGCGAGTGTGATTGTTGTGTTCTGTGCTGTCGACTGGCTTTGTTGGATCATGAAGCATTCCTTTGAGTGCGGACAGT
The DNA here is from genome assembly GCF_000314895.2 of Providencia sneebia DSM 19967. Classification (GTDB taxonomy): domain Bacteria; phylum Pseudomonadota; class Gammaproteobacteria; order Enterobacterales; family Enterobacteriaceae; genus Providencia; species Providencia sneebia. Next base: position 1,832,198 of record NZ_CM001773.1, read on the forward strand.
TCGCTTCCTGCGAACAGTGTTGCTAATGTAAATACTGCGTCAGGCTCAGGGATATCTTTTTGTAACTGTTCAGCTAAATAATCGCCTGTTCCTTTACCTGTAAAGCTCCAAATCACCACGGATTTTCCTAATAAATCAGTGAGTTTATTACCAATTTCTTTAAGTGCATTTTCCCTTGCCGATTTAAAACCGGACATGGCGGATTTCATGGCATCAATACTGCTGGCACTGCCTGCACTGGCTTTTGCTTGTTCTATCAATTGAGCATTAATTGTTGCCCGACTCGTTGAGGTTGATAGTGCCTGCGGTTTCGGTAAGCCGCCAAACTGTTTGCCCGGCAATTGCATTTTGGTGACTTGCAGATTAGCCGCTGTTTTTGCCATCCGCTCAACTTGTGAGAAAATAGGAAGAGGGAAAACAGTCGAAAATTGCTGTAACAGTGACATAAATTCAGATTGTGTCTTTGCACACACCATCATGACGACTATTTCAGTTTCAGCTGTGCCTGCCAATTTTTTTGTAATGTAACTAATGGCATTTTCTGGGTTTAAATAATATCCAGAATCCGATATTAAACCTAAACGATAAATAAATGGGTGAGCAGTCAATACTGAACAAGTTATTTCTTGCATGTTCATTGACATAGATNTATTTCGCTTTCGCCAACTGTTTTCTTTCATTTTGTTCGATAACCCACTAAGATGTTCTTTCGCTTCTTCATCGCTGAACTCTTCATCATTTAAAGCGTGGAATGTAAGTTTCCCTATTGTTCTTAATGCCAATGTTAAACCTTGTGAGGCTTCCTCTGAATTAGCCATTACTTCCTTTAATTCATCGGTATTGAGATTATGTAGGTCATTACGGATCACTGCGTCATAAATATCAGCCATTATTAAGCCCTCCCTGAATAGGTGTATTCTTTGCTGAACTGGTTTGCAGACATAACGACAGGGCAGAAATACCCCACGCGAATAAAGGTGATGCGGTTAAATTGCACCGATAACACTTTCACCGTGTCGCCATTTTGATGAGTGTAGAACTCATTAGGTTGAGGGTTACGCATGGTTCACCTCCAGTTCATCAAGCAATTCCAGTTTTTCAGTTGCATTACCTAACAGGACATTACAGCCAGCTATTGCCTGTGCAATCTCAGCAACACACATGCAATCATCAGCACCGTAGACTTATACATAGCCATAGTGTTACCTCGTATACGCTCAATATAGCCTTTCATAGCTTCGGCCATATTTTTATGGTCTTCACAAGCGGCAACACGGTTTTTACGCCAGTTCTGTATAGCTGCTTTATGCTCTTCTGGTGCGATTCTGCGTAATCGTTCTTCGCACTCAATGAAGTATTGACGGGCTAGCTTTCCTTGGTCGTTACGCTCAACCATAGATAACTCTTTACCCATGTTGAGGCTAACAATGTAATCATGCTCATCTGCTGTCTAAATTTTGTGCTCCCCCGTTTTGGTGAGCTCAAATTTTCAACAATGAAATAATCCGATCCTTCAATAAAACCATATTGTTTAATTCGCCCTTTAATCCAACTTGTATAATCACGCCCAACTTTCAGGAATGAGTATAATTTGCGGCTGCTTACAGTTTGTATTTCTTTACCGTTAATATTGTTATAAATAACTGGAATTAATCTTATCCAAAATCCGCCGTGTGATGTGGCGGGACCAGATGGAGTTGACCAACCGATAAAAGTGCCGTTTGGGGAAGTCGGTATCACCAAAATCAACGGCACCAATTACCAACAAGATTTTACCTTAACGCTCAGTTGCGGGACAGGGTTGGGCAATGCGGTGGCGCTGTATTTGGAATACCGCGGCATGAATGCCCCGTTTGATAATAATGCGTTGCAAACAAACCAAGCGGGTCTTGGCATTCGCTTATACCACCAAGGGGTCATTATCCCGCCGAACAGTGGTACGCCGATAACCATGTCGGATGGCGATACGGCGACATTACCGTTGTATGCCGTGCCGGTGAAAGACCCGAGTCCTTCCGCGACGTTGTATGAAGGGGACTTTACGGCGACGGCCAGTGTGGAGATGAACTACCCATGATGACACAACCAAAAAGCACAATGGCACTGGGTGCCACGTTGTTCTTGGCAAGCCTGATGCCGTTAGCGGCACAGCGGCAAACAGCAATGATATTGAATACAGCGGCACCTTGATTGCGTTGCCATGCACCATTAATCCGCTGTTTGAAAACTTCGGGGTTGATATGGGCACGATTGTGGCCAAGGAGTTGTATTTGCATCAACGCACCACGGGCAAACAGTTTGATTTTGAGTTGGAAGATTGTGATACCTCGTTGGGCAATTGGATCACCGCAACCTTGACGGGAAACAGCAATGCTCAAGGGTTACTCAATTTTGATGCGGGCAGTGAGCGGGCGGGGGCGGATATTGGCATTGAGACCATGAATGGGATGCAATTACCGATTAAYCCGGCWGAGCCGTATCCCGCRCATGCAATACAAGACGGCACAACGACCATCCGATTGAAAGCGTATGTGCAAGGAAACAGTGAGGCAATAGCGAGTCAATCGATAACGCCAGGGTTTTTTACGGCGACGCTGACCTATACCTTGGGGTATGAGTGAGATAACTTTTTTGCTCAATATATTGAAAAATAACTTTATTATTAAATTTACAGTAGAAAGTATTATTTAATAATAGATTATCAAGGAATTTACAATGAGAATATTAATTATTCTATCATTATTTTTGGCACCATTTTTATCATATTCAGCCACAACAATTTCTGCTGCATCAGTATATGGTGCTGATGGGAGATCATGGTCTGCGGGGCCTCATAATTCATCAGCTAATGGTTGGCCTTGTGGTCAATCAGCAGGTAATGTTTTTTGTTATACTGCCTCTACAAGTGAGCTAAATGAGTGGTGTTTATCTTATCCTTCAGGAGGTCCACCTTTTGGAAATCCACCTTCATGCAGTCGCATAAAGAATGGTGGGGTTAGGCAAGGCTATCCATTAATTGTTGAGTTTGAGTCGGGTTCTATTTATGACAAAACCTCGTCTTGTGAAATAAAAATTACTTTTAACAATCTCACTAGAAGCTTTTATGGTAATGGTAGCTTAGCTGGTTTTATCCAGAGTTCATCAGCTACATATACAGGAGGTTCTTGGAAGTATCTTGCCAGCTTTAGTGCAGTATTTAATAATTGTCGTCAAGCCATGATGGATCTTGGAATTAAGCATGGATATGGTTCTAATTGGGATTATAAAACAGAATTGTATACAGCTAATCCGGCTATTATAAATATGTGTATTTATGTTGATAATCAAAGTATAGGATGTAGTTATTCTTATGGAACAGTAACACCACCCGCACCTGCTGTTTGTAATATTAGTGTCCCATTAAATTTAGATTATGGTGTAGTGAACTCAAAAGAGGTTGATGGAACTCAGCAAGATATATCAATAGATTATCAATGTAATAAAGCTGCAACAGTTTCATTTTCTTTGTTGGGTGGAACTCCGAATAATTCAGGTGTAACTCTGAATATGGGAAGTGGCTTAACGTCTGAATTATGCTTTATGTCAGGGGCATCTTGTCCGAGTACTGGAGGTGCAAACATTAAATCAACGGGAACAACTGGATCAGTTAAACTGCAGTCTACACTAAGAGGGACAAACGTTAGCGGGGGGGATTATTCATCTTCGGTTACTGTTGTAAGCGCCTTTTATTAGTTTTTATGTGGTTGTTATAGGAATAGAATATGTCGAGTTTTGTATTAATGTAATGATATGATAATAAAAAATGAAATCAGATAGAGCGTTTTTACAAGATCCAATATTCATCTTTAATGAGAATTATCTTTCATAAGCTGACATTGTTATATTCGTATAAGAATTTGTAGCCACTGTAAGAATAAACGATTCAGTGTTGTTTATCTCAATAAAAAAGTTTATGTTTACTCTAAAGTAATCCCTATCAACAACAGTTGATAGGGATTATGCTTATGGTAAGAGTATTAATTTTTTGAAAAATCATTTTTCCCTCTTTTCCTAACCTATTTTAGCCAAATTTAATTGGATAAATGTGATCTAGGAGGCTTCCTTGATAGTGGATCTCCAGTATGTACTTTCAATTATTCTATGAGTTAGTTAATATTAATAAAACTAATACATAATAGAGGTGATGAGATGAAAACATTAGGCGTTGTTCTTTTAGTTCTAGGTATCATTACCGCTATAATCTCTTTCAATATGGATGTCAGCATTCCAGTGGTACAAGGGCAAAGTGCTAAAGATGCAGGTTTAGCCTTTGATCGACAAAATTATATTATCGGGAGTGTGCTGATTGCACTATTTGGTCTGGTGATTGCAATATTTAGTGATAGAAAAAAATAAGTCATATATTGCTAATAAATAACCATTGGTTAATTTCATGATTTTTAGCCGTTATAGGGAAGGCACTTAATGCCTCCTTTTTTATAGAATCTTAAATTTTTTAAAAATAATCCAATCATATTTTTCTTTTTATAGACGACATGTGATGTAGTTAGATAACTTTGGTTGAATGCTAGAAATGAAGCAGTCATAAATCCAGTTGACATCAGTATAAGAAAAGCTCTTTGCAAACTGAGTTGAAAGAGCTTTTAGGGATGATTACATAACATACAGACTTCCTATTTGCCGTTCTTCTATATCGATGTCGATTTTTTCATCATCTGGCGAATCTACCGTAGCCAAAGATATATAGAAGGCAATCACAATAAGAATATATACGATGAACATAAAAACCTCCCAACAGTTGGGGGGACTTGCTTTCTTTGCTAGTGAACTAAAGAGTTCACTTTAAGAATAAAATAGTTTTAGCAATTTGAAAACAGAAGAATGGAAGATTAGTCCTACTATTTTTAAAGTATTTTTATATATAAAAATCATTTTTTATACTAAAAATCGTATATTACGGATACGTTATATTTGACAAGTGGAATGAGTGAGATAAATTCATACGTAGCTATATTTGAGCACTTAAAAGATAGCTACATTTATCATTAGGATAAAGCTCAGTTTTAAGACGTTATATCGATTTATTGTAGCTAACTGTAAGGTTAACGTCATAACCTAATAAGTAAAGGGCTTGTTCAAGCGTATCAACTTTAGAAGCATGTTCTATGTCTAATAATCGATCAATTTGTTGTAAATTTAAATTTAATTTACGTGCCAAATCCACTTTACGCGTATTTGTATGAATGATGGCATTGTGTAATGCTATCTTTAAGCAACTTAATATGGGTAAGTGAACCTTAATTGCCTCTTTTTCTAGCAAACTTGGTATTGGGATCAATGTTCTTGAAGCAATAAAGCTGTTGAGGCCTTCAATGAGTGTTTCTGCTGCTTCCATTTCAATGTTTTCTTCACTATAAGCAACACCTTGGATATCAGGAAAATCAGGGAAAGAAATTTCATAACAGTCAGTTTCTTCATCATAATCAACGGTTGCTAAATAGTTAAACATACATCACCTTACGAAATAGCCGATTGAAAAATAGTAGAGCTAGCTTAGCAGCAATAGCGACTATTAAGTAGTGTTTTGCCTATTATTATGATTTTTTCCAAATTGAGGTATTTCAAATAATAAAGGTTATTTCATTTAAATATCTTATTTAGACTATACTAAAATTTATCAATATCGATTAATAAAATGAAATTTATGGTCGGAATGCAGGAAAGTTAGCTGATTAATTTAATAAAGAAGCTATAAGATGTTAGCTAATTTAATAGATTAGTTTGTGAAAGATAATTATTCTCACCTTACCAATAATGAATGAATAATATTTCATTTTTTTAGATTAGGAATATCGCTAAATTATATAGCTATCTTTTCAGTTAAATTTATGAGAGTTTGTTTATTAATTATAAATCCTGTAATTATATTGTTAGCATCTATATGCTATGTTTAGTGGCGCTAATATTATAATTTCCTTGAATGTATTTTAAATATAAAAATAACATTGTTTTTTAATGGATTTTTATTTTATGGTTTATTTTTTATAAAACTTGGTCGGACTATCAAAAATAGTGAATGTTTTTCTATTTATTATTTTTTGCATTAAAAAAWTTTTGTTTATGAATATAAAATATTTTTTATGATTAAAATAAATGATGTGTTATCGCGAAAAAAATAAACATAAGTACCTTGAATAGTTGAGCATGAAATGCATAATAAATATCGTCTAATTTTGATATCAGTCAGTTTCAACATTCACTAGACTGCTTGTTTTTAGATATTGTTGTAATTATATGGAAAATATAGCTTATTTAAGGTTTTAATATAGTGTCTTTTTACTATTAACTTGATGTTTATTTAATTAATTATATGAAAAAGTAACGTAGGCTAGTTATCTAGCGATATCTTTATTTTATTTAGAAGTTAGGATATAGGAAAATATTTAAACATTATGTCTGTTTTTTTAACTGCATATGTAGATAATATTTGAAAAGGAAAAATAATGAGCTCAACGAATGATTTTCTGAAGCATATATATGATATTAATCTTTCATATTTACTACTCGCTCAAAAATTGATTGCTCAAGAAAAAGCATCAGCCATGTTTCGACTTGGTATTTCTGATGCTATGGCAACGACGCTAGCTGCTCTATCTTTACCACAATTAGTTAAGTTGGCAGAAACGAATCAACTTATTTGTCAATTTAGATTTCAAAATAGTAACACGATAGAGACCTTAACGCGTGACTCAAGGGTAGATGAATTACAGCAAATTCATACGGGGATTTTATTATCAACACATTTATTGCAAATGAATAAAGCAAGCGATGATGAAATAGAGAGAAAAAGATGAGTAGCTTAGCTGAAAAAAGTATTATTAAAGAAGCTAGTGATATCTGTCTTGCGATGGAATTAATTTCTCTAGGAGCTCGTCTTCAAATGTTGGAAAGTGAAACACGAATTAGTCGAGGAAGATTAATTCGTTTATATAAAGAATTGAGAGGGTGTCCACCGCCAAAAGGAATGTTAACATTTTCAACGGATTGGTTTATGACCTGGAAACATAATATTCATTCATCTATGTTTTATAATGCTTACCAGTTCTTAATCAATACTGGATATTGTGTTGGTATTGATGCTATTTTAAAAGCATATAAACTTTATATTGAACAATGTATTCCTGGTGGTAATGAAGAACCATTATTAGCATTAACTCGAGCATGGACTTTAGTTCGATTTGTTGATAGCGGTATGTTGCAAAGTTCTATATGTTGTGGTTGTGAAGGTTTTTTTATTACTTATGCCCATATTCCTCAAAATAGTTTTACTTGTAGTTTGTGCAACCCCCCATCTCGTGCAATAAAAAAACGTAAACTTTCCGAGCATCTAGCCGATATTACGCTATATCGTCATGATGGCATTACTAAAGCGGTAATGTAATTGGATTAATTTGGTAAATAGGTAATAACACCATCTATTCATCCTAATAAATTCCCTTTGACTGCCATCTTTTACATTTCTGAGTTGAAGGGAATACTGTGTTAATACTTATAGGATATATGATTATTGTAGGAGCCGTTCTTGGGGGATATTTAATGGTAGGAGGTTATCTTGGTGCACTTTATCAACCAGGTGAGTTTCTTATTATTTTAGGAGCAGGCTTTGGAGCATTTATTGTTGGAAATAGTGGTAAATCAATTATCGCATTAGGCAAAATTCTTCCCTATTTATTTCATCGATCATCTTATAACAAATTAATGTATATGGATCTCATGGCGTTATTATTTCAATTATTGAATAAGGTACGTCAAGATGGATTATTGACTCTCGAAAAAGAGATTGAAAATCCACGAATAAGCACTATTTTCTTGCAATATCCTCGAATATTAAAGGATAAGACTATCTTAACTTTTGTTATTGATTATTTACGTATTATGGTAAGCAATAATCTTCAATGTCATGAAATTGAAGTATTAATGGATGAAGAATTAGAAACATTTCGTCAGGAAAGTGAAGTTCCAGCATTAAGCCTTAATCAGATTGGAGATTCAATGCCTGCTTTTGGTATTGTTGCCGCTGTTTTGGGAATGGTTAATGCATTAGGTTCGGCAGATCGGCCAGCAGCAGAATTAGGCGGCTTAATTGCTCATGCAATGGTGGGAACCTTACTTGGGATATTAATTGCATATGGTTTTATTCTCCCATTAGTTGCTTTGATTCGCTTGCGAAGTAGTGAACAGTTAAAAATGCAAGAATGTATCAAGGTAACCTTTCTCTCTGCATTACAAGGATACGCGCCACAAATAGCAGTAGAGTTTGGCCGAAAAATTCTCTATAGCTCAGATCGCCCCTCTTTTCTTGAATTAGAAAATAAAGTTCGTGAAGTGAGAAAGTCTTCATCTACACAGAAAGAGAAATAATCGTTCAATGAAAGTAAATCCTGAAAGCATAATTCGTATTAGAAAGCGCGTTGGTCGCCATAGCCACTATCATTCTGGTTCTTGGAAAATAGCTTATGCTGATTTTATGACAGCAATGATGGCTTTTTTTTTAGTTATGTGGCTTATTTCAATCTCTAGCCCACAACAATTAACACAATTAGCAGAATATTTTCGAACTCCATTAAGAACTGCTATTAATTCGGGTAGCCAAAGTGGTGATTCGATTAACCCAACCCCTGCCGCTGGAAAAGATATTATTTTTCGAGATAGTAGAACTTTAGTTGAAATAAACGATCATAAAAGTAAACAGAAAAAGTATCATTTCGAAAGATTAAAAAAATCTTTAAATCAAGCAATCTTATCTGATCCGCGCTTAAATCGGTTAAAGCCACATTTATTTATTGATATTGTGGATGAAGGGTTGCGTCTTCAAATAGTTGATAGTGTAAATCGTCCTATGTTTATGATCGGGTCAGCCCAAGTTGAGCCTTATATGCGGGATATTTTACATGCTATAGCACCGCTTCTTAATGCTGTACCAAATAAAATAAGCCTTTCGGGTCATACAGATGATTTACCTTATATAAATGAGAAAAATTACAGTAATTGGGAATTATCAGTAGATAGAGCAAATACATCACGACGTGAATTGATTATTGGAGGATTAAACCCTCAAAAAATTCTGAGGGTGGTGGGGATGGCCTCAAGTGTTCATCTAGATAAGAATAATGGTTTATCGCCAATTAACAGGCGTATTAGTATTATAGTGCTGAGTGATATTGAAGAAAAACAACTGTTGCATGAATTTGAAAATGAAGTACTGCTAAATGAAATATCAGGAAGTCGCAGTATTGAATAATCTATTATAGATTTCAGTTCACGGTATTTTTTTCTATGTCTATTTATCAATAAGTTCATGATTTCTATGAAATATATCTATATCATTATAATGTGGCTTTAATCTGAAAATTATTTTTATAAATCTGGTAATGGAGGTTTAATAACAGAATAACATTTGTAATTTTTATTTATTTCCTGCCATTGTTTTTTTGACATTCTGTCATGCTATTGCACAAGTACCACTGTTTTATTAAACAAGGAAACTTTGTGTCGGATGAAAGTGATGTAGAAAAAACAGAAGAACCTACCCCCCAAAAAAACAAAAAGCAAAAGATGATGGACAAATAGTACGCTCAAGAGAGCTGAATTCATTAATTATGATGTTTTCTGGTACTGGCTTTATATGGATCAATACCGATACGTTGGCTGGTGAATTACAGAAAATTTTTCGACATAGTTTTATTTTTGATGGGCGTACAATACAAAATAGTTTATTGATGACAAGCTATTTTAGTCAGATGGTAATTGATGCACTTTTGGCTTTATTTCCTCTCATTGGCGGATTAGCCATCGTTGGTATATCTGCGTCCTCTTTAGTAGGGGGACTCATATTTAATACTAAACTGATTAAATTGGATGGAAAAAAACTTGATTTAATAAAAGGATTAAAACGAATTTTTTCTATTAATGCTCTTTCTGAATTATTTAAAACAATATTGAAATTATTATGTGTTGGCTTAGGTTTAATGATTTTTATATGGCAAAACGGTTTATCATTTTTGCATTTAATCATGGAGCCACCTGAAATAGCACTAGGTCACGTTTTTAATAAAGTAATTTATGTCAGTTATTTAATTATATTTTTATTGATTCCTATGGTTGCATTTGATGTTTTTTACCAACTTCGCGCTCACTTAAAAAAGCTTCGTATGAGTCGCCAAGAAATTAAAGATGAATTTAAACAACAAGAAGGTGATCCACAATTAAAAGCAAAGATACGGCAGCAACAACGCGCTATAGCACATCGTCGTATGATGGCTGATGTTCCATATGCCGATGTGATAATAACGAATCCAACTCATTATGCGGTAGCGCTGAAATATGATGATAAAAAAATGGAAGTTCCTAAAGTACTTGCAAAAGGCGCGGGATTAATTGCACAGCGTATAAAAGAAATTGGTGTAGAACAAAGAATATCCCAGCTTGAAGCACCACCACTTGCACGCGCATTGTACCGGCATACTGAAGTTGGTCAGAATATTCCTGTCGCTTTGTATGCTGCTGTTGCAGAAGTATTAGCATGGGTTTACCAATTACGTCGCTGGCGTCGTGAAGGTGGTCTCAAACCAAGAAAACCGAAAAAATTACCCGTACCACCTATATTAGATTTTATTGGAGATAATAATTGCGATGGTTAATTTGGCGACATTACTAAAAATACCAAAAAATGTACAAAGTACACAATGGCAAATTCTTGCAGGACCCATTCTAATTCTACTTATATTATCAATGATGGTATTGCCGTTACCGGCATTTATTTTAGATTTACTTTTTACCTTTAATATTGCGTTATCCATCATGGTGTTATTGGTTGCTATGTTTACTAAGCGAACGCTTGATTTTGCAGCTTTCCCGACCATTTTACTTTTTGCTACTTTATTACGCTTGTCGCTAAACGTTGCATCTACCCGAATTATTTTACTTGATGGGCATAATGGATCAGCAGCGGCAGGGAGAGTTGTTGAAGCATTTGGTCATTTTCTTGTGGGGGGGAACTTTGCAATTGGCATTGTGGTTTTTATCATTTTAGTTTTGATTAATTTTATGGTCATTACCAAAGGGGCGGGCCGTATAGCTGAAGTAGGGGCTCGATTTGTATTAGATGGTATGCCAGGCAAGCAAATGGCGATTGATGCAGATTTGAATGCTGGAATCATTAATGAAAATGAAGCTAAAAAAAGACGAGTTGAAGTCACTCAAGAAGCTGATTTTTATGGCTCTATGGATGGTGCAAGTAAATTTGTTCGTGGCGATGCTATTGCAGGGATCATGATTATGGTGATTAATGTGGTAGGCGGTTTAATTATTGGTGTGGGTCAACATGATTTGACTTTAGGTGATGCAACGAGTGCTTATACTTTACTTACCATTGGGGATGGTTTAGTGGCTCAAATACCCGCATTGATTATCTCGACAGCAGCAGGTGTGATTGTTACACGCGTTGCGACTGATGAAGATGTAGGCGAACAGATGGTTAGCCAATTATTTAATAACCCAAGAGTAATGTGGCTGAGTGCAGGTGTTTTAGGATTAATTGGTTTGATCCCCGGAATGCCAAATTTTGTTTTTTTACTTTTCACTGCTGTGCTAGCAGGACTTGGCTGGTATTTACTCCAGAAAACGCAATATTCAAACAATTTATCTGCTGAAGTTCAGGAAAACGTATTTCAAGAAGCGAATAAGATGGTTGAAGCAACATGGGAGGATGTGCAGTTAGAAGATGTGCTGGCAATGGAAGTTGGGTATCGCTTGATCCCGTTGGTAGACAATGATCAGCAAGGTGAACTTCTTGGGCGTATTCGCGGGTTGAGAAAAAAATTCGCAAAAGATATTGGTTATTTACCTCCAGTGATACATATCTGTGATAACTTGGAATTATCACCTTGCGAATATAGAATATTAATTAAAGGTGCTGAGGTTGGTCGTGGCGAAGTTCAGCCAGAGCGAATGTTAGCAATCGACCCTGGAAATGCCATTGGTACATTAGATGGTGATATGACAAATGAGCCAACATTTGGTTTACCAGCAATATGGATTGATGAAGATTATTTAGAACAAGCACAAACTCAAGGCTATACAGTTGTTTCAGCTAGCACAGCGATAGCCACGCACTTTAATCAAATCTTATTAAAAAATTCAAGTATTTTATTTGGGCGTCAAGAAGCACAAATGCTGTATGAGAGAGTCAAAAAAGAGCTGCCAAAATTATCTGATGATTTAATACCAGACATAATTTCACTTTCAACTTTGCACCGTGTATTACAAAACCTATTAAATGAAGATATTCCTATTCGTGATATGCGCACGATTCTGGAAACATTAATAGAAATGGTGGGTGAAAATGGCGAAAATAAACAGATTGATTATTTAACGGCACAAGTGCGGATTGCACTTGGAAGATCCATTACACAACAATTGTTTGGTAATGAGCAAGAATATCAAGTCATTGGGCTGGATACTTGTCTTGAGACAATTTTATTACAGGCTACTAAAAATGGCGGTGCTATTGAGCCAAATTTAGCAAATTTAATTCAAGTGCAAATTGAAGAAGCGATTAGCCATCAAGAGACGATTTGCGCTTCGGTAGTATTAGTTGTGCATCATGAATTACGCTTGTTATTATCACGATTTTTACGACGTACTTTGCCACAATTAGCTGTCATATCTTATCTAGAATTAAATAGTCATTGTAAAATTAAGATCACATCACTCATCAAAGGTGAATAACACATTATTTAATTATATTTTGTCCTATTTCTCTACGTTATTTTATTATTATGGTAGGGGAATAGGTTTAGTCGATTACGCTTAGCAAATACTAAAAGTAGATTATTATATTTAATTATGTTTTCAATAATGATAAAATCTATTTATTATAAAAATAATTTATATGAATTTTTATATTTTAAATGAAGGAGGTATTTATATGGAAATAATAATTGATGCGGTATTTTTTATGGGTAAAATGATAGATTGGCGTGTGTCAGTCATATTGTGTCTGTTTCTATTATGGTGTTCGCAAAAAACAATAAATAAATTTCCAAGTGTTTTGTTTTTTATTTTATCAATGGTTTTTATATTGCCGTATTTTATTGTTGGTATGAATATTTTATTTATTATGATTGTGGATACAACGTTAAGTCTTTAGTTATTAGCAATAACCTTTAAATGATGTCATTATCTGATGAAAATCAGGAAGTAAAAGACATCAAATTGAGAAATTTTTGCCTAAAAGTGTATCAGGTTTTTCTAAACCATTAGCAGAGTATGTTGATTGGCTATGATATTTTCTCATGAGATTAATTTGTTGATGATTAAATTCCATATAGCATTTTAATATTTTATTATTTTGGGAATTTTGATTCTTAAGTGAGACAGTAATTTTTTTTATTGAGCACCATAAATTATGTAATACAGTATTTTCTTGATAAGGTTCTTGTATATTAAAGTTTTGTTCAATATGAAATCGTTTTTTTTCATTATTTTCTATAATATTAATTAATACACGTTTCTTTTCTAGCAACTCTTGGAGTTGGTTTGTCGGAGTTGGGTGTTGATTTAAAAATTCACACTCCTTTTCCATGATAAAGTAGAGAGATTGTAAATTTGTCAACTGATGTTCTAATAGATCTTGTAGATTATCGTTCATTTTTAATTTTAATATTTAATGTGTTATTTTATTTATGTTATTTTTTATGAATCAATTGTATATATTCATGAGAACTAACTACGATATTCTTAGCTATTTTTGTTGATTCTATGTGTAATGTATTACATTGAATGGCTTTTTTAAGCTGTATGATTTTATCCATGTTGATATCGCTAGGCTGAGGTTGTAATAGTTTCTTGTGTACTTCACTCAATGAAAATAGGATCTCTTTAGGGTTTTGTGTTGCTGATATTTCTTGATTTGATAAAGAAATTGCTGTTTCTTGTTTCTCACATTTAGCCTGTTTAGTTGGCATTGGTATTATTAGCGTTTGTTTGATTGTCATACTGATTCCTAATTTAGTGGGTATTGATTGATATTATCGGCAATACAAAATATTTCTTTAATTAATTTTTTATTATTAGTTATTTTATTGTGATCATCACGCTACCATTTTCCAGTGCTTTACCATGAATAGTTTGGCCATTTAGCAACAAAATACGAATATCATCCCCTAATTTTGCATTACTCATTGCACGTCCTTCATATTTTACAGAAAAATTATTCCCATTTACGAAAACATATACTAATTGGCCCGACTTAATTGCCCAGGGTTTACGAAATAGAGAATGGGTTAATATCTGATCTGAGTAAATTTTTTGTAGTGTAATGTCGCCTTGTAGGCTCATTTTATTGATAACAACATTATCAGGTAATTGATGTAATAATCCTTTTTTCTCTATAAGATCAGCTAATTGAATAGCTTTATTCCGCTCAATATTATGTGCAGCAACATAATAACCAGTGGTGACATTTACAGCAAGTTGTATAAATTGTGTTTGCTTATCACATTGAACAGGTAAAGAAATTGTCCCAGCAAAGCGTCTACCTATAGGTGAAAGTATTTTAGGCTTTTCACATTTAGGCCAATATGCTTTTGATGTATTGATAGTAACAGATACTTGATAAGGTGCAGGATATATTTTATGAAAATAATCATTAATATATTCCGATAATGAAGACTCTACTATTGAAGAGAAGAATAATAAATTAAAAAACAACGGAATATAAAAATATTTCATATCATTTTTTTATCTGCAAAGTTCTATTTAGATATATACTACTTGTCTATTACATAATGAATTGACTAAATAAGTTAATTATTTTGTTGTTATCTTGTCATTAGTTTTTTTATTTCACTGATATCATTCGAACATGATGTATTAGATGGTTATATTTTAGTAAATATTCAGTGTTATTATTTTTTAGACGAATTTAAAAGTAAAAAGTTATTAAGGAGGGGTATGATTGATAAGTTGAACTCTATATTTACTTTTCAGCAAAAAGCATTATCTATACGAGAAGTTCAGCAGGCTGTATTAGCATCCAATATTGCGAATGCAGATACACCCGGTTATCAATCTCGTGCTATTGATTTTAATCATCAATTAAAACAAGTAATACACCATAATATGATAAACAAGAAAAGTCGTTCTCTTACCATTACGAATAAAAGTCATATTGAAAGGCAAGGAACATATTTAACATTTTTTGATCTCAAATATCGAGTTCCTTATCAAACTGCTATGGATGGAAATACTGTTGATATGGATATTGAACGTAGTCATCTTCTCGATAATACCTTGAAATATCAAGCTGACCTGACATTCATTAATAATCATATTAAAAATATGCAATCTGTTTTACAGCAAGGATAAATGAATGGGGCTATTAAGTATTTTTGATATTCCATCTTCGGCGTTAACGGCTCAGTCACAGCGTTTAAACGTCAGTGCAAGTAATATGGCGAATTCGCAAAGTGTCATTGGTCCAGATAATACACCATTTCAAGCTAAGCAAGTTATTTTTCGATTAGCAGCACACAAGCATCAGCAAATTGGCGGAGTATATGTAAGTCAAATAGTTGATGATCCGTCACCACCTCGTTTGGAATATAAACCCAACCATCCATTAGCGGATGAAAAAGGTTTTGTACATATGCCAAATGTCGATATGGTCGGTGAAATGGTCAATACAATTTCAGCTTCTCGCAGTTACCAAGCTAATTTAGAAGTCATGAATATAGCAAAAATACTTTTACAAAAAACCTTAATGTTAGGTCAATAAAAGGAATAAGAGATGAGTATTTTAGCTCCCATCAATGAACCATTAAATAATTCCGCTTCAATTTCAGAACCATTAAATAATCATGTTCCAAAAAAATCACAATCTGATGATATGCGTGACACATTTTTAAAAATGATTGTGACACAAATGCAGAATCAAGATCCAACTAATCCTTTGGATAATAAAGAGTTAACTAGCCAATTAGCTCAAATTGCCTCACTAGAAAGTATGAATCGATTAAGTGATCATATTGGAGGGATTTCTCAGCAAATTAATACCGGACAATCTTTACAAGCAACTCAACTAGTTGGCAAAGGGGTTTTGATTCCCGGAAATGAAATTATGCTTGGCCGTAAGAATATTGCTGAAGATAAAATTCATCCTACCAGCAATGTATCGACTCATTCTTTTACCATGTTCAATAGCCATAATTTAGCCGATAAATCAGAAAATTTTATTAATGATTATATTTCTTCTCCATTTGGCTTTCAATTATCAAAAAATGCCGAAAATGTTGAAATTATTATTCGCGATAAAAACAAAAATATTATCCGTAATTTTAACTATGACAAGCCTTTGAAAGCTGATCTTTATGACCTTTATTGGGATGGTAAGGATAATCAAGGGAATTATGTTTTAAATACTAATGGTAAATATTTCTTTGATGTTAAGGCCACTAATAATGGCTCTGATGTTAGTGTGACTAAACTGGGATATTCACGTGTTAATGGTGTGGTGTCAGGGGAAGATGCACCATTATTAGATGTGGGAATAGGGCAAAGTATTCCTCTTCGCCATATTTTAAAAGTTTATCCTAATTCTTAATTTTATTTTATGTTGAAGGAAACAATATGCCTTTTGAACAAGCAATAAGTGGTTTAAATGCAGCATCAGTAGGATTAGATTCGATTGGAAATAACCTTGCTAATTTGGCAACTCATAGCTTCAAAAGTGGATCAGTTTCATTTGCTGATATGTGTGCAGCTTCGGGGAAAGGTTTAGGTGTTGATGTAACTTCTATTGCACAGAACTTTAATGACGGTGCTATCACTCGAACGGATAGATTGACCGATGTTGCTATTTCAGGAAATGGTTTTTTTCGCGTTCAAGATAAAAATGGCGGAATATATTATAGCCGTGATGGGCAATTTGTACGGGGTAAAAATGGTGACCTAATTAATAATCAAGGAATGGTGATCACGGGTTATTCAGCAAGTCTTGATGCACAAGGAAAAGTGAATATTCAAAATGGCTCAACACCAATTCCGTTAAATATCTCAACGGATATGATGCACGCGAAAGCATCTCAATTGGCAAAATTAACCACTCATTTAAATTCTCAAGAAACAATAAACGCCAATCCATTTGATATTAATCACCCAGATAACCCACAAAATTCTCATTTCAAAACCGTTATGACAACTTATGATAGGCAAGGAAATCCTCTTGATGTCACTGTGTATTTTCAGAAAACAGCCAATAATGAATGGGCTGTTTATGCTAAAAATGCAGGAGCCCCTAATGCCATAGCATTAGGTAACATGTCATTTGATGAGAATGGTAGCTTAATCAATGCGAATAATGCGGTGTTTGATATTGCTTATCCGGGGATGAATGGGGCAAATAATCGTACTTTACGTGTAGATTTGAGCCAGACTTGTCAACAAAGAGTCAATCAATCATCCGTCAGTGCAATTGATGTTGATGGGCATTCGGCTGGCGAATATATGTCATTCAATATAGAGGATAATGGGCTGATTATGGCTAATTATTCTAATCGACAACAACAAGTTGTGGGACAAATAGCATTATCCACTTTTGTAAATCCTCAAGGTTTAGCTTCCCAAGGTGGCAATCTTTGGGCTGCTACAAATTCTTCGGGTAACCCAACTGAGGGCATTCCCGCAACAGGGTCGTTTGGTAAGTTAACAGGGGGAGCTCTGGAAGCATCGAATGTCGATATGAGTAAAGAGTTAATCAACATGATAGTGATGCAACGCTATTATCAATCAAATGCTCAGACAATCAAAACACAAGATCAAATACTGCAAACCTTGGTGAATTTACGATAAATAAATGTAGGAACCTTTCATGGATCACGTTATTTATACCGCTATGGGCGGAGCTCAACAAGTGCTTGAAAGCCATGCAATTGCGGCTCATAACATCGCTAATATTTCCTCAACAGGTTTTAAAGCACAGTTTTCAGCAATGCGGGCGGTACCCGTTCATGGTGATACAAAACAAACTCGGACATTAGTTATTGCTTCGACGCCGGGGGCAGATATAAGTCGAGGATCATTTAAGTACACAGGTAGCCCCTTAGATGTTGTCTTAAATGATAATCATTTTTTATCTGTGGAGCTGCAAGATGGTCGTGAAGCCTATACTCAAAATGGCAATATTCAAATTTCTCCTGAGGGGGAATTACGGATTGGCAAATACCGTTTAATTGGTGATAGCGGCGTAATTACAGTTCCTCCGGATTCGAATATTTCTATTACGGCGGATGGCGCAGTTATGACTTCCTCTGCTAATGATCCTAACGGAACTTTTGGTGTTATTGACCAAGTAAAAGTGGTAGAGGCAAAACCTCATGATTTATCTCGTGGTGAAGAAGGGCTATTTCATTTATCAGACCATGCACGAAAGATATATGGCAACCAATTACCGCCAAGTGACAAAGTGATACTAACAGCGGGCATGGTAGAAGGTAGCAATGTTAATCCAGCAGAAGCTATGGTCTCAATGATTACACTCACACGCCAGTTTGAAATGCAGATGAAAGTGATTAGCTGTGCAGATGAAAATGCGCAAAGAGCCAACCAATTACTAACTGTTAGCTGACTTATTAAGGAAATATTATGCCGAGCGCTTTAGATATCGCAAAAACAGGGCTTAATTCCCAACAAACTAACTTAGATGTCATTGCCAATAATTTGGCTAACGCCAGTACCAATGCTTATAAAGTACAACATGCTTTATATGAAGATCTGCCTTATCAAAATCTTCGACAGCCAGGTGCTATGAACTCCAAACACACACTGTTACCTTCAGGATTACAGATCGGTACCGGTTCTAGGCTTGTTGCGACAAGTCATATACATAGCCAAGGTAATTTGAAAAATACAGGTGTATCAACGCATATTGCTATTAATGGAAAAGGTTTTTTAGAAGTTAAAATGCCAGATGGTTCTAGTGCCTTTACACGTGATGGCGCTTTGCAAAGTAATCAATATGGGATGCTAGAGATGGCATCGAATGGTTATCAAATTGAATCAAATATAGTCATACCTGAAAATGCAACAAATATCACGATTGCACAGGATGGAACAGTTTCTGCCACTATTTTGGGTGAATCTCAGCCACAGATTATAGGGGAATTAAAGCTGACAACGTTTATGAATGAGTCAGGATTGGAAAGTCTTGGTGGTAATTTATATCGGGAAACAGCAAGTTCAGGCGTTGCCAATATTGGTATTGCTCCAGGTACGGAAGGCGCGGGTGTACTCCGCCAAGGTATGCTGGAAACATCTAATGTGAATGTTGCTGAGCAGCTTGTGAATATGATTGAAACACAGCGCGCTTATGAACTTAATAGCAAAGTTATTTCGACAGCTGATCAGATGTTACAACGATTAACTCAAATATAATTGTTACTTAGCAACTAATTGGTTAACTGATGAGCAAATGAGAGTGTGCTCGCTTAATCTTCTGATGAGGTGAAAAGGAAAGTGCACTGTCATTTTGTGAGAGCTTATTGTAATAACAAAATAGCAACGCAGAATATAAGCATTAAAGGATTAACTGTGTGAATGTGTTACAAAATAGAGAAAGCGTATTATATGTATCAAGTAAAGTCTTTATTCCCATTTTAGTATTACTCACCGTGGGTTGTGCTCATATAAAACCTCGTCCATTAGTGGATACGAAAACCAGCATATCGCCCAGTATGCCAGCAACCACTACAACAAATGGCGCTATTTTCCACAATACTCAACCTATTTATTATGGCTATCAACCTCTTTTTGAGGATAGACGCCCACGCAATGTAGGAGACATATTAACCATCAATTTACAAGAAAATGTCAGCGCTAGCAAAAACTCGTCAGCTAATGCTAATCGTAGCGGAAAAAGTAGCTTTCTTGCTGCGATTTTACCGGGATTTATACAAAACTGGTTTGGTTTAAGTCATCGTGAGTTTGAAGTCAAAGGGCAGAGTGACTTTATAGGAAAGGGCGCGGCTAATGCTAAAAATACCTTTAAAGGCACGATTACAGTAACGGTTGATCAGTTATTGGCCAACGGAAATTTACATGTTGTGGGAGAAAAAAGGATTGCCATCAATCAAGGAACAGAGTCGATTCGTTTTTCTGGTGTTGTTAATCCACGCACAATTGGTAGTGATAATAGCGTTAATTCAACGAGAGTGGCTGATGCTCGTATCGAATATGTTGGTGATGGTTATATCAATGAAGTACAAAATATGGGGTGGTTACAACGCTTTTTCTTAAATGTTTCGCCTTATTAAATTAAAGCGCAAATAGAATCAAGTATTTGTTGAGATAATTAAATGAATAAATATATCACTCTACTGCACATATTATTTTGTGTTGTTGCTATGCCTGTGCATAGTGAACGTGTTAAAGATTTAACTTCAATACAAGGCGTACGCGATAACCCATTGATTGGTTATGGAATTGTTGTTGGACTTGATGGAACTGGAGACCAGACAATGCAAGCGCCTTTTACCTCTCAAAGTTTGAATAATATGTTGTCTCAAATGGGGATCACTGTCCCCCCAGGTAGCAATATGCAGTTAAAAAATATAGCCGCTGTTATGGTGACTGCAAAACTATCGCCCTTTGCTCATTCTGGACAATCGATTGATGTCGTGGTGTCTTCAATGGGAAATGCAAAAAGCTTGAGAGGTGGAACTTTATTAATGACACCATTAAAAGGTTCTGATGGGCAAATTTATGCCATGGCTCAAGGTCATGTTTTAGTTGGAGGAGTTGGCGTTAGTTCGGGGGGGAACAGCTTAAAAGTGAATCAATTAAATGGGGGAAGCATAAGTGGTGGAGCAATTATTGAACGAGAATTAACCAATAATTTTGCACGGAATGGCGTTATTAATTTGCAGTTGAATGAAAATAGCTTTGCATTGGCTCAAAGTATTAGTGATGCCATTAATCATCTAAATTCCTCCGGTACAGCAACGCCATTAGACCCGCGTACTGTGCAATTAAACTTGCCAAAGAGCCCTTGTGAACAGGTCAAGTTTCTTGCTAAAGTTCAAGATATTAACGTGAAAAAGCCAATATCAGAAGCAAAAGTCGTCATTAATTCTCGAACAGGCTCTGTAGTCATTAATCGCAGTGTGGAATTAGAAAGTTGTGCTGTAGCTCATGGAAGTTTATCTGTCACTGTTGAGCGACAAACACAAGTCAGTCAACCTAATACCGCATTTGCTGGGGGACAAACGGTTGTTACTCGCAACACTAACCTTGATATACGTGAAAAAGGCGATCAATTACAAAAAGTGAATGCGAGTGTGCAGCTCAACCAAGTGATACAAGCTTTAAATAGGCTGGGTGCTACGCCAACAGACCTGATGTCAATTTTACAGGCAATGGAAAGCGCAGGATGTTTGCGTGCAAAATTGGAGATTATTTAATGAATAATCTGCCATTAATGCAAGAAAATATATTCGAATATCAATTATTTGATCAATTAAAATATAATCTTCAAGATGTCAGCAATGAGGCTTCTAAATCAGAATTAAAACACGTTTCCCAACAGTTAGAAGCGACTTTTGTTCAGATGATGTTAAAAAGTATGCGTGAAGCATTACCAAAAGGTGGTTTATTTTCGAGTGAACAAACTCATTTACTAACTAACATGTACGATCAGCAATTAGCTCAAGATTTATCACAAAAAGGTTTAGGATTTGCTGACCAGATTTACCAGCAATTAGTGCGTGAACACAAAGATAACATTTCAGATATTGAATTTACAAATCATCCCTCCAAAAATATCAATCAGGTTAATCAATTATCATCTCAAACAAGAGCTGAAACTATACAGCCTTTCACATCATTGGATGAAAACATGCCTGTATCATTGCAAAAGATGCGTGACCTTGCATTGAGTAGCCAACATTTTGTTCATCAATTAATGCAGCCGGTAAAAGCGGTAAGTCAAAAAAGTGGTATTCCATATCTTTTAATATTAGCGCAAGCAGCATTAGAAAGTGGGTGGGGAAAAAAGCAAATTTTAACTGAGGAAGGTAAAAAAAGTCACAATCTATTTGGCGTTAAAGCGGGTAAAGGATGGAAAGGGCCAGTAACAAATATCCTGACAACAGAAATTATTGACGGAAAAAATATTAAGATGCGAGATTATTTTCGGGTCTATAGTTCATATGAGGAATCAATAGGTGATTATATTAACTTATTAACTAAAAATTCGCGTTATCTCAATGTAAAACAAACGAAATCTCCCGAAATGGCAGCAAAATTGTTACATAGAGCTGGCTATGCAACTGATACTAATTACTCAGAAAAATTAATTAGTATTATTAATCAAATTCGTCATTATTTAATAAATAAATATGAAGTAAATTCACGACCAATTTATCCTGTCGACCTTAAAGATCTTTTTTAACGAATAATTATCAAAGATTAGGTTATCACTAAACTTCCCTTCTTTTTTACCGATATATTCATTAATAGAAAACATATATAGGCAGATAAATAAGTGTGAATTTACGAAAAAAATCAGTTACTAATTTAGGATTATCTTATGCTTAATAATATAATGAATAATGCCTTAAGTGGTATAAATATAGCTCAAAATAGCTCAAGTGTGATATCAAATAATATATCTAATGCTAATCTAGATGGTTATCATCGGCAGAATGTCGTTATTGGTGAAAATCCAGGAAGAGTAACACCTCATGGGTATTTGGGTAATGGCTGCTACATTAGCCATGTTCATCGTGAGAACAATTCATTACTTAATAAGCAATATAATCAGTCATTGGCATATCGTGGTGAATACCAAGCTTATGTACAAAATAGTAATCAAGTTGACAATTTATTTTCAAATGATATAGCTAATATTGCGAGTTGTATTGGTGATTTTTTTGCTTCATTAGACCTTTTTAGTAGTGATACTAGCGATAAAACTTTAATTAATAATTTTTTAGATAAGGCAAACTGCCTTGTTAATCAATTTAAAGAAATCGACCATAGACTACAGGAAATGAAGAGAGGTATTAATTATCAAATTGAATCTAAAATTAAAAGTATCAATACAAATATAGAAGAAATCACTCTTTTAAATCGGCAGATAACGAAAGTACGGGCCATTGGGAATGCAGAACCGAACGATTTACTTGATGCTCGTGATAATTTAGTCCATAAACTTAGCTCAGTTATTGGTGTAAAAGTAGTGGAGCAAAATGGCAATTATAATGTATTAATTTCTAATGGTCTGCCACTTGTAACACCAGAAAAAGCGAATCATCTAGCCGCAATATTATCTTCAAAAGATCCTCAGTGCTTGAGTGTTGGTTTTATAGGCGAGAATGAACAGCCATATGAAATTAATGAGGAGCAACTTAGTAGTGGTGAATTAAGTGGCAGCTTACGTTCATACTATGAAATTATTGAGCCTACTTATCAAAAGATAAATAAGTTAGCATTAATCTTTGCAACAAAAATTAATGAAATTCATGAAAAAGGCTTTGATATTGATGGGAATATGGGGAAACCATTTTTTTCTGTTGGAAAAGGTTATGTGGTGGGAAATACCACTAATAAGGGAAATGTTGATTTTTCCCTAAGTTATGATGATGTTTCTCAAATTGAAGCAAATAATTATAATTTATATTTCAATGGTAATAGCTGGATAGCTACTCGATTACCTGATGGTAATAAAGTTGTCGTGGATGATTCAAATCCGAATATATTGAAATTTGACGGTATTGAATTAACGATTGATAATAATACAGCTAAAAATGGTGATTCATTTTTAGTGAAACCAGTTAATAATGTAATTAGTGAGTTGGGTAATTTAGTCAACAATGATGCTAAATTTTCAGTAGCAGGTTCAAATAAATGTGAGCTTAGTGATAATGAAAATATAAAAGCATTAGCTGAATTACAAAACAAGAAGCTAATAAAAGGTAATGCAACATTTACTGATTATTACGCTTTTCTTGTAAATGATGTGGGTAATTTAGCAAAACAGGCACAAGCAAGCGCTGATATATATAATGGTATGACTGAAAAATTTTACCAGAAAATACAATCTAATTCCGGTGTAAACATTGATGAAGAGATGATTCAAATGCAAAAAAATCAGCAATTATTTAATGCGAATGCGCAAGTACTAAAAGTGACTGATAATCTTTTCAATAGCTTGATGAGTGTTTTTAGATAGCCATAATAGCATAAGGGAATTAAGATGCGTGTAAGTACTAATATGATTTATCACCAGTCATTACAACATATCAACAATGCTCAAGAAAATTGCATGAAATCTCAGAGCCAGTTAGCTTCAGGTAAGATAGTTAACAAACCTTCTGATGAACCTTATTCATATGCACAAACAGTTCGTTTAGGGCAGTTAGAAAATTGTAATCAGCAATATATGAAAAATAGAAATCTTGCTGAAATGGGCATGAAATTACAAATGGATATATTAAGTCAGATGAACGACGTAATGATCCAGATTGATACAACAATAATTCAAGCATCTAATCAATGTACTTTAAATGAAAGAGATAATGTCTCTCTTGCTGAACAATTAAATAGCTTAAAAGATCAATTAGTTGCATTAGCTAATACAACAGATGGTAATGGCCGTTATATCTTTGCTGGTTTTAAATCGGATAAGCCACCATTTATAAAAAATGTAAATGGAGAGATACAATATCAAGGTAGTGATAAAGAGATAACTCAGAGGGTTTCAAGTAATAATGAAATGACAACTTACTTTATGGGTAAGAATGTTTTTTCAACAGATGAAAATAATGTGGTATTTTTTTTTAAAACACTAGATATAGGAATTAAAGCATTAAATAAATCGAAAATAAATATTTCACAATCTGAATTAGATATAATTCAGGATGACATAAACAAGGTTAATCGTGAAGTTAAATCTGCATTAGAAAAAATTTCAAATATTGAGATGAAGCAAGGTTTACAGTTACAATATATTGAGCGTCTTAATTTCCAATGCGATGAGCAAAGCATACAAAACAAGCAGCAAATAAGTAAGTTATCAGAAATTAATTTAGTAGAAGGAATAATGATTTTTAATAAAGAGATGGAAGTTTTACAAGCCTCTCAAGATGTTTTTAAAAAATTAAATAAATTATCTTTATTTAATTAAGTTATATTGATTTTATCTCGAAATTCTTAATATTTAAAAATGATGTGTTATCAGTGTGATATTTCAATCTTACTGATTTTTATAACAGTATTATTATATGCTAGGCTATAGTTCATTGCCGCACCGGCAGGTTTTAATTAGATATTTTAAATCAACAGTATCGATTCTGTATTTTAACTGGATATTTATTTCTCTAGAACAGTTTTAATTGTGAATGAAAAATGTATATTAACAGGTTGTTTTATTCTAATGTTTATTCTATTTACAAGTAATATAGAAATCATGGTGTAAGTTTGAAAATAAAATTTTTCCGGTGCTGTATTTGAAAATTAAAAATAAAGGTATATGTGGTTAGCTGATGTGTAGAGTAAATTAAGTGGCAACGCATTACACTTATTTTACACAAACAAGCTTAGTATTAATGATAATTGCTCAAAGGCTTGATGCAACAAACGTCCAGTAAAATGTGGCAGAATGGAGATCAGTAAACCAAGCATACTTATACCTATGGTTAATGTTAATGGGAAACCAATAGCAAATGTGGATAGTTGAGGTGTCATCCTGTTTAATATTCCTAAAGTAATATTGAGTATTAAAAACAAAGTGATAAACGGTAAAGCTAGCATTAATCCATTGATAAAAAGCGAATCGGCAAATTGGACTAAAGACCAAAATCCATCTCGATTTAATAATGTTTGCTGAATTGGTATTGATTCGAATGAATTGATGACTGCATCAATTAGCCATAAATGACCGTTGTATAACAAAAATAGTAACATCATGAATAAATTCAATATGCGACCTAATATTGGTACATTAGGACCACTTGATGCATCAAAAAAGGTAGCAAATGAAAGTCCCATTTGTAAACCTATGATTTCTCCGGCATAGCGTACAGCTGCAAAGATAATTTGCATTGTTAATCCAATTATCAAACCAATTCCAATTTGTATCAATACAACTCTTATTCCCATCATAGAAAATAATGGAATTTCAACCGCTGGAAGTAGGGGGGAAATTATAACAATAGTAAACAATGCTAATATAATGCGAGTTTTTGTAATTGCTTGTTTTTCATTAAAAAAAGGTGCTGTTGTAAATAGAGCTAATAGCCGAATAAAAGGATAAAATCCTTGATTTAGCCAATATGTAAAGGCTTCGCTTGTTATTGTTAACATGTTTATCCAATAATAAATGGCAAATTATTGAGCAAGTTACACATATAATCACTAAGGAGATTAAGCATCCATGGCCCCGCGATAATCATGACAGCAACAATAGAGAGAATTTTAGGAATGAATGAAAGTGTCATTTCATTTATTTGGGTTGCAGCTTGTAGCAAACTCACAATTAAACCTGAAATTAATGCTGATAATAATAAAGGTGCAGAAAGCATTAAAGTTATTTGCATTGCTTCATTACCTAAGGTGATGATTGTTTCTGGAGTCATATTTTCTCTGATTTTTACACCAATATATTTAAAATAATAATATTATTTTTTTAGATGAATGACTTATCAATCCATTATGAGAATATTATCTACACTTTAAATTTTCATATAATTGGGTCTTAATTAAAAAAACTTTGTGAAAGAGAACCTAACAATAATTGCCAACCATCAATGAGTACAAATAACATTAATTTAAATGGTAAAGAAACCGTTGCTGGTGATACCATCATCATTCCTAGCGCCATTAGGACGCTTGCTACTACTAAGTCAATAATTAAAAAAGGAATAAACAGAGTAAAGCCTATTTGAAACGCCGTTTTTAGTTCACTCGTAATAAATGCAGGAATTAAAATTCGCATTGGTACATCATTGCCTGTTGCAATTTCATCAATCTTAGCAATACGCGCAAAAAGCGCTAAGTCCGGTTCACGAGTTTGTTTTAACATAAATTCCCGAAATGGCGCTATTCCTCTATCAAAAGCAATTTCTAAGCTAATTTTATCTTCATTAAAAGGTTGGTAGGCCTCTTGATAAGCGCGATCAATAATGGGTGACATCACAAAGAAGGTTAAAAAAAGTGCTAATCCTAATAAAACCTGATTGGGTGGTGATGAAGGTGTTCCAAGTGCGTTTCGTAATAAACCTAACACAATGATAATACGTGTAAAACTTGTCATCATGAGTAATATAGCCGGTATGAATCCAAGTAATGTTAAAAAAAGTAAAGTTTGAACGGGTAATGACCAGCTTTGCTCTCCATTTGGTAACACTTTACTGATAAGTGGCGGTAATGAAGCTGAAGCTTGCAATGGAAGCATTATCAGTGATGAAATCATAGTGATGATAATTTTTGACAAAAACATATGTACTTCCATTATTTATTTGTCGGTAGGGATGACGCTGTATTATTTGAGATATTTTTTTGGTTGTTTAAAACAGATTGAAAAGTAAGAGGTTCTGTCTCATTTTCTTTCGAAATTGGATATTGATATAGCAAGTTAATTGATTGCGTCGTGACACCTAATACTAACTTGTTATGATTAATTTCAACAATAACAACACGTTCCTTATTACCAAGAGAACAGTAATTTTTTACTTTTAAAGGTGAATGCTTGTTTAATTTAGCTGGCGTGATACCTAATTTTTTAGCTAACCAAGTACCAAGCACTATCAATAAAATAACACCACCAAGTGCTGCTGACATTTGCATTAGGATATTGCTTTCTATTAAAACAGATTGTTCTGCTTGGCTAATTAGAGATGTCGATTGTATTTCTGTAGTCATATTAACGGCTCAAACGATGCATACGTTCTGATGAATTAATAATATCGGTAATTCGAATACCATAATTATTAGAGACAACGACAATTTCTCCTTGAGCAATTAAATAACCATTAATGAATATATTTAACAGCTCACCCGCTTGTCCATCAAGTGGAATAACTGAACCTTGTGATAGGCTTGATAATTTTGAGATTGTCATTTTTGTTTTTCCTAATTCAACAGATAAATTTACAGGGATATCCATTATTAGGTCAATATTAGATAACTGATCAATTGGAACTTGTTCGTTGATATTGGTACAAATGGATGTATTATCAGTGTTGAATTCCATTTTATTTACCTCAGGTATTACTTCATTTTCATGATGAATTAGAGTATTAGAAGAAAAGGTTGTTTCATTCATTGGTATTATCCTCATTGGTTATATTTAAAATAGGATTAATCAAATGTTCGACTCGCAAAGCATATTGGCCATTTAGCGTTCCATATTGGCAAGCTAAGATTGGAACTTCATCAACACTGACTAGCACATGATCTGGCTTTTCTATTGGAATAACATCACCTTTTTGCAGCTGTAATAAACGTGAAATTTGCAAAGGCACATCGGTAAAGTTTGCTTTTAGTTTTATTTCCGAACATTTAATTTTATTCATTAAATTAGTTTTCCAAGTTTTATTTTCTTGGTGATTTTTTTTTAAAGGTGAATTAATGAGTTGCTCACGCAAGGGCACAAGCATAGCAAGAGGTATACAAATATTAAATTCGCTAATGGTATTATCAATTTTAATTGAAAATGGAGATGTGACAACCATATCATCAGATGAATTCGTAATTTTAACAGAATCTATTTGAGTTTCAGACCTAATATATTCAATGTTAATATTTTTAATGATTTTCCAGGCATCTTGATAACTATTTAATGCAAGCATTAATATTCTGTTAATAATACGCTGTTCGGTATTAGTGAATTGCTTTCCGTCAGAAGGAAGGGATAACCGATTATTACCACCGAATAAATTCTCTATAGCAGCATAGACTAATGTGGGTTCCAACGTGAATAAGGCAGTTCCATTTAATGGAAGCATATGCACTATATTTAAATTTATTGGTGTGGAAAAATGCTGTTTAAATTGATGATAAGGTTCTATCTTGGTACTACCAACAGAAATATTAGGATAGTAATTGAATATGTTTAATAACCCAATTCTAAATTGCTGGGCAAAATGTTCGTTGATTATTTCAAGTGATAGCATGCGCTCATTGACCGATCGTTGTTGTATTTTCGGATTATAAGGGCGAATGCAGCTATTCTCTGGATTTTCATCTGTTACTCGGTGAGCTGATAGCAAGTCCTTATTGGTGAATGGGTTACTATCAGCCTGAGATAAAATATTATCGCTCATCAGAATTACCGTAATATAAAGGTCGTAAACAACACGTCAGAAACATTCTGTCCGGGTTTATCTGGGGTCATTGTTTGTGAAAGAGTCGCTTTAATTGCTTGCATTAATTGTAATTTACCTTCATGTGTACTAAGTGATTTGGCATTTTGATTAGAAAGCAGTAATAGCACTCTGCTACGCACTTCAGGTAAAAAGTCATGTAATTTTTTTCGAGAACTTTCATCTGCTAGGCGCAATGTTATATCGATATATAAGACATTATCGGGATATTCGTTAAAACTGGGTAAATTGATAGTGAAAGGTTCTAAATCCATAAAAATAGGTTGTGGTATATTTAAATACAGTTCATCTTTTTTTATTGGGTTTATGGCTTGATTGGCTATCCACCAGTGATAACTAACGAAACAGACACTTATGATAGAGATAAGGGAAAATAAAAAGATTAGCCCTATATTTATATGTTTAGATGAATGACTTGATGTCGGCATATTAACTAAATTTCCTACAGATGAAGGCTTAGTCCTATCTGGACTTTTCCATATTATTCTTTCGAGTATTATGCCGTGAATGCATTATTTTAAAGGGTTAAAAAGCGTTATAAAAAAGGATTAACTCTAAGCATTAATTAAAAAAATGATATAGGATGATAATTAAACGAATGTATTAATGATACCTGACAACTGTGGTGATAATATTCTAATATGCTGATTTTGGTTTATATTTGTGCTAATAGTTTTACGGGGATAAAATGGGCTGTTTTTCTGATGATTATGTTTATCTTGATCTGTATGCGATTGGTTATCTGACGTATTATTAAAAAAATCGGCTCCTACAGAACTTTGTGTTAGATGAACACCATTTTCTTGTAACGCACTACGTAATAATGGCATCATTGCTTCCATTGTGGATCTGACATGACTATGTTGAGAAATAAAATGCATGACAGCTTGATTATCTTCGATATGCAACTGGATATTGAGTAAACCAAGTTCTTCTGGATATAAACGAAGTTGAGCATGTGAAATACCTTCACGAGAAAAAAATAACAAGTGCTGATTTAATTGTTGTTGCCATACTTCACTAGTTAATGGAATATTTGGTTGCATAGTAAAAATTGGCGGTGAATTTATGAATGTTTGTGAAGATATTGTCGTTTGAATTGGAAATGTATTGATTATTTGTGTGGAATTATTTTGGAATAAGGTCGAGTCAGATAATGAAGGTGGATTTTTTTTGATTATTGGCGTATTTTCTGTGAATATTATTGGTATTATTGACGTTATATTATCTTTATTTACTGATGATTTTTCTAATGGTAAGTGATTCTCTATCTTACAGATATTTTTATTATTATCCCATTTATTCAAATTGAATTCATCTTTTTGTTCTGTTTCTAATTGGTTTTCTATTTTAAACTTATTAATATTACTTTTGGGTTGAGTTGAAGTTAAATATCGGTTTATTTGTTTTTCATCTGAAATAATAGGATTCTCTTCAGAATAGCTAAAAATAGTTAAAGATAAATCTGAAGATGCTTCTGTGGATAACTGATTGCTATCTTGATTTATATCGAATTCTATTAACTGGTTTGTTTTAATTTCAGAGGGATTATCCAATAATGGTTGATTGGTGATTGTTTTTTTATTTTCAAATATAGCTTGAAAGAGAAGGGGAATGTTAAATATTTGTCTTCAATATTTTGATTAGGTTTCTGTGAGCGAATATTTTTTTTTAAATTATCTGGTGAAATTAGATGTAGCTTACAATCCATTTATTGTGTTCTCCGTAATGCTGCTTTCAAAGCAAATTCATCTATCTGTTTTTGTTCTAAGTCATTTAGATATTTATTTTTCTTTTGTTTAGCTCGCTGAATAAGAATTTTAAAGGCATTAACCCGTTGCTGTTTTTTTTGCCAATATAGATTAGCTTCATTAATATATTGTGACCATAAGGTGAGTTGATCTTTTTGATAATTAATTGCTATCTCTAATATCGTTAAAAATTGGTGATAATTTTGCAATTTATCATGACTTATTCCTTGATGTAAATTTTGATTTAATATTTCATTGTATTCTGCTCGGTAATTTTCTAATAACTTAATTTGTTGGGCTATTTTTGTTTTAGTTAATCGGACATGAGCTAAATTTTTGGCTGCTTCATGGGATGCTTCTTGAGCTAAATTCAGCAGTATTAATAAGGTGTTATCATTCATTCATAATAGGCTCATGATTAGGAATAACATTAAAGAGTTGCTCATAGGCATTTGAATAATAGCAAGTCTCATCAATTCCTTGCTTGAGAAATTGCACCATATTAGGGGCATACTGAATTGCTATATCAAGTACTGGATCACTACCGGCTGAATAAGCGCCAACATTAATAATATCGCGATTTCGCTGATAACTTGAGGTTAACTGCTTGAATTGCTGAATTTTATAATAATGTTGTTTATCAATAAGTTCAGTCATGGCACGACTGATTGATGCTTCAATATCAATAGCTGGATAATGACCAGATTCAGCAAGTGAACGAGATAAAACAATATGACCATCTAATATCGCACGAGCAGAATCGGCAATTGGGTCTTGTTGGTCGTCACCTTCAGTCAGTACAGTATAAAATGCTGTGATTGAGCCACCATTTTTACCATTACCAGCTCGTTCAACAAGGGCTGGCAATTTAGCAAATACTGATGGTGGATAGCCTTTGGTTGCTGGTGGCTCGCCAATGGCTAAAGCAATTTCTCTTTGTGCCATGCTATATCGCGTAAGTGAATCCATAATAAGCAAAACATTTTTATTTTGATCACGAAAATATTCAGCA
This sequence comes from Providencia sneebia DSM 19967, assembly GCF_000314895.2. Taxonomy (GTDB): domain Bacteria; phylum Pseudomonadota; class Gammaproteobacteria; order Enterobacterales; family Enterobacteriaceae; genus Providencia; species Providencia sneebia. The sequence goes on from NZ_CM001773.1 coordinate 1,864,399, forward strand.
ATGCGAGTGGCATAAGACGCACCTTGCATTCGTAATAGTGGTGAAACATCAGCCGGCGCAGCAACAACAACTGCTCGTTGTAAACCTTCTTTACCCAAAATATTCTCAATAAAATCTTTAACTTCTCTCCCCCTTTCACCAATTAGGCCAACAACAATAATGTCAGCTTGTGTGAAACGCGCTATCATGCCTAAAAGAACACTTTTTCCAACACCTGAACCTGCAAATAATCCTATTCGTTGCCCTCGACCTATAGTAATAAGTGCATTAATTGCTCTTATGCCTACATCTAAAATTTGATTAATAGGCTGCCGTTCTAGAGGATTAATTGGTGGTGAGTTAAGAGGAACCCGTATTTTGGTATTAAGTATTCCTTTATTATCAAGAGGCTTACCTTGAGCATCTAAAATACGTCCAAGTAAAGCATCACCGACAGGTAATAACCGGCCTAGTTGATTATTATTTCCCTGAGTTTGGGCGTAAATGCGAGCATCAGGCGCAACTCCTTCTATATCACTAAGTGGCATGAGTAACATGCGAGAATGATGAAATCCGATGACTTCACACATAATTTCATCATTCTTACCATGCATTTTTCGTTCAACAAAGCAGGATGTTCCGAGCGGCAGTTTGATCCCTTCGGCTTCCATGATTAAACCGGTAATTTTGGTTAATCGTCCATATAGGCGCATTTTGGGAAGCTCAGTCAGATGAGAGATAAAATTGTCAAGAATGGCGCTCCATCGTGAAAGAGTTGTATTCATGAAAAAGCCTCTGGCGCATAAAGCTTACACAATTCCTGCCAGCGCGTTGCAATGCTCATATCAATTTCACCATCTTCTGCGATAACGCGACACCCGCCGAGATGTAATTGTGGATCAGCGGCTAAATGCCAACCTTTAAGTTGGAGGAGGGAACCTAAATGTTGTTCGACGAATTCTATCTGTTCAGGATGAATATATAGCACTAATTTTCCTGAAAAAAGAGGTTTTTGCTGTAATAATTGGTTGAGATTATTAAGTAGATCTGTGTGATCGCGTTCAGATAAAGTGGGTTGTTCAAGAACTTGTTTTGTTGCCATTAAGGCAATCTGCAATAATTTAGTTGTAATAACATGATCCACGTTTTCAAGTGAATGACTAAATTCAGACAATAAATTTTTCCAAGTTTCAATAATAGTTTGTTCTTGAATAAGGGCTTGTTCTTGACCTTGCTTTTTTCCATCTTGAAAACCTTGCTCAAAACCGGCTTGATAACCGACTTTTTTGCCTTCTATAAAGCCTAATTGATGTGCTTCTGTTGTTAATTCTTCTACATATTGGCTATTTTCAGCAATATTTTGTGCTTCAAGACTAGAAAAGTTTTGTTTTTCCTCTATCAGTTTTTCAGAAGATATCGGTTCTTCTCTAGAAGAAATTAAGGTCGCATTTGTTTCAGATTGATTTAATTCAAGTAATTGCCATGTTTGCCAATCAGTAAAATTTTCAAGTGAATTAGACATAAGTATCATCTCCACTATCAATTATAATTTCACCTTTATCCGTTAAACGTCGAACAATGAGTAAAATGGCTTTTTGTTCATTTTCAACAAAAGACATGCGTATTGGTGAGTGAGATTGTAAATCTTCACGAACAATTTCAGCAGTACGGGTGGGCATATTTTTAAGAAAGTGCTCTTGCAGATCTTGGTGACAACCTTTGAGGGCAATAACTAAAGAATCGGTATTTATTTCTTGTAAAATACGTTGGATGTAACGATCGTCGAGGTTGATAAGATTCTCAAATAGGAACATTTCATTAAGAATATGCTGGGTTAATTCGTGGTCGTAAGCTCGAATAGTATTAATAGCACTTTCTTGATGCTGATTTTTCATCAAATTGATAATTTCAGCTGCTGTTTTTATTCCACCCATCTTATTATGTTTGGTATTTAGTTTATCAAGTGATTGATTTAAAACAGTTGTTAATTCATCTAAAGCTGTGGGTTGAATACGACCAAAAGATGCAATACGCAATATAATATCGTTACGTAATTCTTCATCAAATAAAGTGAGAATTTCAGCAGATATATGGTTTTTAAGATGAACTAATATGGTGGCAATAATTTGTGGATGCTCATCTTTAATAATATCAGCGACTATTTGTGGCTCCATGTAATTAAGACTTTCAATGCCTAAAGTCGTTTCTTGTTTATCTACAATATCTTCTAGCAAACTATTTGCTTGGTCTTTTCCAAGCGCTTTTATCAATACTGAACGTAAATAATCATTTGTATTGCCATTTATTGCTGCCATTTGAATGGCAGAACATTCAAATTCGTTTAATACTTCTATCAATTCCTGATTAGATATTTGACGTAGATTGGTTATTGCAACACTCAATTGTTGAATTTCTTTACTGCTAAAATATTTAAAAACTTCAGCTGCTTGGTCTTCATTTAGTGCCATAAGTGTGACTGCACTTTTTTCTATTCCATTTAACATTACTATTTTTTTCCTAACCACTGGCGAATAACTGTAGCCATAATTTGAGGGTCTTTTTTAGCTATTTCATTTATACGCTTGCTTATGGCTTCTGCATGTATACGTTGTTTTTTGAATTGTTGATGAATTTGCTCATCCTTTTCCTGATGATTTTCATCTTTAGCAATAGATACGGTATCACTTGGTACAGAATTATTGCTTTCAGTATTAAGTCGTATTATTCGCGATTTTATCCATTGTGGTTTGATGGCAAATTGCCACATTAGCCAAGTAATTAGAGAAATAAGTAAAATTTTTCCATAAGCGACCAGTTGTAAGATAAATTGTGGATTGTTGAATAGAGATGGTGAGTCTTCAATTATGTGTTCTTGAGTAAATAATGAGTTGGTAATATTTAAGGAATCGCCCCTTTTTTCTGAATAGCCCATGGCTTCGCGAATTAATGCATCTATTTGCTTCATCATTTCAGGTGTTAATGGCTGCATTTCAATACCATTTTCACTATGTTGAGGTAAATAGTTGATGACAACAGCGACAGATAATTTATCAATAATCCCAACTTGTTGCTGAATATGGCTAATTTTACGGTCAACTTCGTAATTTGTTGTTTCATCATGTTGTGAATTAATGATTGTATGGTGTTGTCCAGAATTTTGTTGTGAATCAGTCTCTTTCTTATTGGTAAATATAGGGGCTAGAGGAGGTGCTGACGGCTGATTTGATAATGCGCCAGGAACGCCACCTGATTGTTGATTATTGTTCTGTATATTTTTACTATTTTGCCGGGAGCGTATAGCCGCATTTGCAGGTGCTTGATTCGGTTTATATTCTTCTGAAGTTTCTTCTATTTTAGAAAAATTCATTTGTGCTGTAACTTGAGCTTGTACATTTGTCCTGCCAACTAATGGCGAAATAATATCTTCAATACGTTGCTTAAGATGTGATTCTAGTTCTTTGGTCATTTTGACCTGAGAATGATTTATCGATTGTAGGCTATCATTATTGTTTGTTAATAATTGGCCTGTTTGATCGACAATAGTGACATTATTTGCAGTTAATCCTGTGATACTGCTTGCTACCAAATTCACAATAGCGAGTATTTGGCTTTCATCTAGCATTCGGCCAGGATGTAGTCCTACTGTTATAGATGCAGTCGGCATTTTTTGTTCACGCACAAATAAAGTCGGTTTGGGAATAGCTAGGTGAATACGTGCATTTTGTACTGGATTGAGTGATTCAATTGTGCGGGATAGCTCACCTTCTAAAGCACGTTGATAATTAATTTGTTCACTGAACTGGCTAATACCGAACTGTTCTTTATCTAAAAGCTCAAAACCTGTATTGCCACCTTTTGGTAATCCAGATTGTGCTAATTTTAGGCGTAGCTCATGAACACTATCGGCGGGCACTAAAAGAGTATGTCCATTGTCAGCTATTTGGTAAGGTACATTTAGTTGTGTTAATTGGCTGATTATATCCCCACCATCCTTGGCATTGAGATTACTTAGAAGAACACGATAATCAGGGCTACGAGCCCAAAGAGCTAATGCAATTAGCACCGCAATCGCAGCTGCACTAACAACAATTAAGGGGATCTTTGGCGAATTTTTTAGATTCATCATAAGTGATGCTAACCCTTTGTTAGTTTCTCCCGTCTCTTTAGATGTGATACTCATAAATATTCCCTGCATGGCAGACATAATGGATAAAAATATGCTTGGCGAAACAATGTCATTCCCTCTTCGTCATATCACTTTTATCCTAATATTATTGAGTGGTTTTTAGATTTTAATGGTGAAATCAACCTTTGGTTTTAGTCTTATTTGAACGCTTTAAATTTAAAAATTAGTGATAGAGTAGCAATGAAATATATGTGCATGACATTGAAATAAATAGGAGATAATATATGGAAATTCAAAAAATTAATGGGATATTATCACAGCAACAAATTCTTGCATCACAGGCAGCAAATATAGAGAAGCCTGTTATTAATGCAATAAATTTTTCAGGCCAATTAATCTCAGCAATTAATCAAATTAACACTGCCAATAATATATCAACAAAAAATATAGAGAATTTTACATTAGAGAAAACGGATATTTCACTAAATGACGTCATGGTGGATATGCAAAAGGCAAGCTTAAGCCTTCAAATGGGGATCCAAGTACGTAATAAATTAGTGTCTGCTTATCAGGAAATTATGGCAATGCAGGTATAATTTAGTTAGGTAATTAAAAATCATGAGTCAATTTTATTATTAATGCTTATTTTATGAATAGATGATTTTGTTCGGAGATTAGGTATTGAATGGAGTAATATAGGCTATTTTTCATGATATAAAAAATAAAAGTAGAGTTTTAATTATATTGCTCTATCACGGTTTGTTATCAGTATAAAAATATTGGAAAGATATAGTTACCACAAGAATAAGCTTTTTTATAACAATAAATAATGAATATTCTAATTGTGGTAACGTATTATTATTTCATTTGTTAATAATTAAATAAATTTAAAAATAGAACGCTACAATTAAAATCGTTATATAATGTTAATTATTTTTAAATGTAAGTTTATTAACTAGATATAAATTTACTTGATAATAATATAGATAATTTATTTATCATATTCGATTTCAAAAAATGGAATCCTGACTTCTAATTCACTAGAATAGCTGTTTAGATTTTTTGTTCCACCTTGATAAAATTGCTCTTGTCTTTCATTGAGATATAGCCTGTTTGATTGACTAGATGACGCATGAGACAAAATGTTAACGCGGTTTTTTGGACTAGTGAGATCAGTGTGACCTGAGTAAACAGCAGTTGAACTAGATATTTTTAAATTATCATATATGTTTTTATCATTATAAAAATCGAGAATATTTTTTACATTATAATTATTGCTATAAATATTTTTCTTATCAAAGTCATACTGACTAGTGTATTTTGTGAGTGTATCTTTATGCTTTATTTCACTTAGTGCATAGCCATTAATTGATGCTGAAAATAATATAATAAAAATAATAATTTTCTTGAACATATATAATTCTCCATAATAAACCAAGCTCTAGGTATAATAGAGCAGTTATATCACTTGTTGTGTCGCTAAACAATAAACAAAAGATATATGATTTTAATTTATTGTTTGCAGTGTTGTATGTTAAATCATGTCTGCAATGTGTAATTTTTTGCTTATATTATTTATCTTGTTTTTTAAAAATGAAAGGCTGCTATACTCCTTTTCATTTTTAGAATAAGTTAGTACTTTACCATTGGAGACATAATGATATATATTATAATTTAGTATATAAATACTAGAAGTATAAAACATGAAAAATAATATAGGAATAATATATTTTATATTCATATTAATAAGTTTATATATTCGAATGTGTTAATCAACGTATAATTATTTTAAAATGTGAATAGCCTATTGCCAGAACTATATCGTTTTATATGTTGTAATTTGGACATGACCATATAAAAATCTATAGATAAAATACTAATATTGTTAATTTATGACTCTATTTTCCCCATAGTAACTATGGAGGTAACTTAATTATATTTAATAATATCTCCAGGTTGGCAATTTAAAACTTCACACAATTTTTCTAGCGTGGAAAATTTAATTCCTTTTATTTTTCCATTTTTGAGTAGGGATAAGTTTGCTTCAGTGATCCCAAGCTCCAAAGCTAAATCCTTTGATTTTATTTTTTTCTCTGCCATCAAAACGTCTAGAGTTATTATTATAGTCATTTTTATATATATTGTTGATTTTCTTCACTAATTTTTTTTGTTTCTTTCATTATTAGTGCTAAAGAGAGGATCATAATACCATAGATTATCTCACGCATTGCTTCGGAAGAAAACCCTAAGTAGAAGACAAAAATGCGATCTCCTGGGGGTAAACTTATTGATAAAGCAAGACTTGCTAATGAGCCTAATAAACTGCTAATAATTGGTGTGATAACAGCTAATATTCCACCTATAAAGAGGATTTTTATATTGCGTTGTGTCCATATTTCACCTTTGGAGGTTTCAAAAAAGAAATAACCAACAAAAAATAAGCTTAGGGATGAAATTAAAACAGGAATATGTGAAAGTAACATTAATAATATGACGCTGCTTGAAGCTAATTCGATATTTTTTTCTAAAAGAGTAGGGTCTATGCTTTCAATAATTGCATATAACATGTCTTCTTTGCGGGTAATCCAAAAATAGTAATCACAGACTAGATCAGTAACTGCCATTATCCAAATGATAAATGCGATTGATTTAGAATAAAAAAACAGTTTTTTATTGCTTTTGCTCATTTTAATCTTATCCACTTAGAGATTCTGCATTAGTGCATGACTATTAAATTACGACAATAAATTATCGTAGTAAAGTAAAATATTATCGTGGCACGATAATATTTATGGGTTTAGGCTGTTTTTTGTTCTATATGGTGTGAGTATAAAAAGCTGATATTATTTTTTCTTTAATATTCAAATTGTTAAATGATTGTTCTCACGGTTATAATTAACAAGAAAACAATTAATCAAATGATGTTATTTTCTTAATGAATAAGACTACATCACAATATATTGATTAAGTATTGATAATATTTATATTTTCTCCAATTTTTACTGTTTTTTTTCTTACAATATGTTATTTTTATGTGAAAATATTTGCATCTTATTATTCTACTTTTCAAGTACGATTCATTGAGTCAATCATTTAATTAACCAAAGATGACATTTTTTGCATCTTATCGTAAATTTAAAAATACGATAATGTTTTTATATGCTTGAATTAGAGAAAGTGATTTTATAGGATTTATTTATGGCAGTAAGAACAATCATTGAAATACCAGATGAAAGATTACGTGTAAAATGTGCGGCTGTGACTGATATTGCTTCAGTACAAACATTAATTGATGATCTATTAGATACCATGTATAGCACTGACAATGGTATTGGTTTAGCAGCGCCACAAATTGCAGCAACAGAATCAGTAATGGTTATTGATATCTCTGAAAATCGTAATGAGCCATTGGTATTTGTTAACCCTGAAATTATTGAGAGTGAAGGCGAAACAAGTTATCAAGAAGGGTGTTTATCCGTACCCGAAATTTATGCTGATGTAGCCCGTTTTCAACGCGTTAAAGTTAAAGCGCTTGATAGAGAAGGTAAAGAATTCATTATTGATTCTGATGAATTCTTAGCAATTGTGATGCAACATGAGATTGACCACTTGCATGGTAAGATTTTCCTTGACCATTTATCAACATTAAAAAGAAATATGCTCTTAAAGAAATTAAAAAAGCAGCAACGTTTAAAACAATGAGTTGAATACTTAAGCATTCTACCTGACACTGATAAGCTTGAGCTTTCTTCATATGTGTCAGGTAGGAGATTAAAAATTTCATAATATAATCAAATTAGTAATGGTAATTTCCTCATAGGTTATGAAAATGGTCATAACTATTATTAAATAACTTGTTATTTTTTAATAATTTTATTTTCTTGCATTAAAAATGTTAGTGCTTGATGTAAAAGTGTTTTAACTATATTTTCATTTTCAATAATTTTATGTAATAAATCAATTAGTTTATTTTTCATTATCTTATGATTATTCAGTTTTTGTGATAATAATACTAGATTTTCAACTGCTGAAATATACTCAGTTTCTTTTTGAATAAGCTCTGCCCAATTATTATTTTTAGCTAATATAACTAAGTTTTCACTTAACACAAAAACATCCCAATATACCTTACGTATATCAAATGAACCTTGATTATCTCTCATTAAAATTTATTCCTATTTGTTTCCATGTGTTGGAAATATTGAGGAGTAATTTATAAACTTCTTGAAGATAATCAATGTTATTTTCAATATTAGCATTGAATAATCGTAGTATCATATAATCATAAAGTATTTCTAAATTATTAGCAATTTCTCCACCAGCTTCATGGTTAAGAGCTTGCTTTAATCCAGTATCTAAAATATCAATAGCTTTTGATATGGACGTGCATTTTTCTATAATATTATTTTGTTGCATAAAAATTTCAGCACGTTTAATTGCACTTAGGGCTTCTTTGTATAATAAACTAATGAGTTGGTAGGGCGTTGCATCATTAATTTGGCTTTCTAAATTAATTTTATTATAAGTCAGATGTGATTTTTGTTTATACATAACTTTTGTTAAGAAGTTGAGTTAATGAATTTCCTGTGCTATTAATTTGATGCATCATTTTATCAAGATTCTGAAACTTTCGTCGATGTGCATCCATAGTGCTTTCAATTTGTCTATTTACTTTATCAATGCTTTTATCAATATCTTTATTTTTTCTACGAATATTACTTTTAGCAAGGTGTAATGTTCCTTCGTAGTTATCAAGGGTTTTATTTAAAAAATGAATGTTATTCGTAGCAAATCCAACCTCTTTATTATCTCCTATAAAAAATTTCTTTACGCTGATATTGTTTTCATCTAATATTTTATCTAATTTTTCTTCATTAATGCTGAGTGTTCCATCAAGATTTTGCCTTATTCCCATCTGGTTAAGTAATTTTATGTTTCCACTGCTTTGGATAGTTCTTACTTGAGATTGAAGTTGATTTTGTATGTTTCGCAAAGTTGAATTACCTATTAGTGGCCCATTATTTTTATTTTTTTCATCATTCTTATCATTAGGAACATATTTAGATAAATCTTTTGATATATTTTGAAATTCATTATAATAAGTTACCCAAGCCTGTATTTTTTCTTTCATAGAGTGAGTTTCATTAGAAATAACTAAAGATTCTGGCTTACCATATTCACTCTTTTGCTTCAACGTTAATACTAATCCAGGAAACAGATCCTTCGTCGTATTTGATTGTGTTTCAAAGTCAAATCCATCAATGCTTAAACAAGCATTTTTAGGAGAAACCTTTTGTTCTATAGCATCATTATTTCTATTTATTAGCTCTACATTACCTTTTTTATTGATTACAGATGTAACATTAAGAACTTTATTCAGTACTTCATCTCCTTCAACATTTATATTGATTCGATGTTCTATCCCTTCTTTCTTGGATGTTAGAGCTAGATGATATTCATTATTATTATTTTTAATTATTGTTGCATTAACAGATTTATTTTCTTTATTAATTGCAGCTGCAATCGTAACTAAGGAAGTATGCTCATTACCTAGCTTAATAATAATAGGATCTTTTTCAACAGGCTGTGAGATTGTTATTATTCTCTCTGCATTATTATTACCTAATGGTATGGTTTTATCGGGGTAGCCTTTAGTTGAGATAGTTTGTGCTTTTGCTAATTGTGATATAAAAATATCATGAATACCAGTTATTGCTTTTTCTGTTGTCTTTGCACTAAAGGTTTTATATTCACTATCCACTTTTGTTGTGGTTGTTTCATTGCATTTTTTAAGATCTTCAGCTGATTGTTTTAATTTTTCTAAAGAAGATTGTATTTTTACAAAAGCACTAATTTGTATATTATAGGTTTTTTTTTGTTCTGTAAGTGGCTCAAGACGGCGACGTTCAATCATTTCTATTTGATCCATTTGTTTATGCAAATCTAGATTTGCACCAATACCTAACGTTGATATGTTAGCCATTAACCTCTCCAACTAAATTTAATCTATCTTATATTTGTTATCGGCAATGTGAATGAAAATATTAGATTAAAAAAAGAATATGAGTATAGGAATATAATTTTCTATTGGGATTTTTATTCATTTATTAAATAATAATGTCTTCTACATAAGAACAATTTTTTGATAAAACAACTAAAGGCTATTTTTATCGAGCCGATAATGTCATTGCTAGCAACGAATTAATTTGTTTAATTGATGGATTAACTTTAATTTAATAGAATAATCAGGAGATTTATTATGCCAGAAATTACACAGTCTATTATAACCAATACATTATCATCAAAAACTCAAAATCATTTGAGTCGTTCACAAGCGGCATTAGGTAAATCGATTGAACGTTTATCCTCAGGGTATAGAATCAACAGTGCCAAGGATGATGCCGCAGGTCAAGCAATTGCAAATCGTTTTACTTCTACCATTAGAGGATTAACTCAAGCTTCTCGTAATGCTAGCGATGCTATTTCAATGGCACAAACTACCGAAGGAGGGCTGAATGAAATCAACTCTCACTTACAACGTATTCGAGAATTAGTGGTTCAGGCTAAAAATGGTACAAACTCTGAATCTGACTTACAGTCAATTCAAAAAGAAATCGTTTTGCGCTCGGAAGAAATTGATCGTATCTCAGAACAGACTCAATTTAATGGAGTTAATGTTTTAAATGGCGATAAGCCAAATATATCTATTCAAGTTGGCTCGAATGATAAAGAGACTATCCATTTTAACCTACCAAAAGTTAATAGTGACGAATTAGATATTAAAAACATTAATGTAGTCAGTTCTACAACAAATGCTCAAAATGCTACGAATACTCAAAATACAGATACTCAACTAGAAACGATTGATAAAGCAATTAGTCAAGTTGATGAAATGCGCTCTTCATTAGGTGCTGTACAAAATCGCTTACAATCAACGATTAATAATTTAGATAGTAGCATTAATAATCTAAGTGCAGCACGTAGTCGTATTGAAGATGCTGATTTTGCAACAGAAGTTTCTAATATGAATAGTAACCAAATTTTACAACAAGCGGGTACAGCTGTTTTAGCACAAGCAAATCAAGTTACACAAAGTATTCTAAGCTTGCTACGTTAATATACTAATTTAAATTTAATAATATTTTAATTGTATCTTGTTGTTTATCAGTCAAAGAGTCTGATCTCGGTATTTAGCGGGATCAGATTTTTTATTTTAATTAATATCTGTGAATTATATATCTATCTTTAATTACATCATATTTTACTTAATATAAATAGCTATTATTTACCCCACTACTCACCGAATTAAATAATAAATTAAAGATGATAATAGATACTTCTATATTAGTTTCTAAAGGTGATTCAGGTTGTGAGTGATTTTTATACGGCTGAAGGTGTAATTAATAAAAATAGCTTATGGGAACGTTATTATCCTTTAATTCGACATGAGGCATTAAAATTACAAGTCAGACTTCCCGCAAGCGTGGATATTGATGATCTGATTCAAGCGGGTAGTATTGGGTTATTACATGCGTTAGAGCGTTTTGATGCAACACAAGGAGCATCACTTGCTACTTATGCAATACAACGAATTCGTGGAGCTATGCTAGATGAATTAAGAAGTAGAGATTGGGCTCCTCGTAGTGTCCGCCGCCAAGCGCGAGATATATCTGAAGTTATTTATAAACTAGAACAATCATTAAGTCGTAGCGCAACTGAAACTGAAATTGCTCAAGCTTTAAAAATGGATATGCTGACATATCGGCAAGCATTATTAGATACCAATAATAGTCAGTTATATTCTTATGATGAACTGTATGAACTTAATGGAGAAAGCTGTGAACCTTTAGTTGATGAAAATGATGGCGGAAATCCATTAAATCTATTAATAAACTCAAAGTTGCATGAGCAAGTCATGATAGCGATAGAGCAACTACCTGAACGTGAAAAATTAGTTTTGATACTTTATTACCAAGAAGATCTAAATCTCAAGGAAATTGGTGCAGTATTAGATGTTGGAGAATCAAGGGTGAGCCAATTACATAGCCAAGCAGTGAAGAGACTTAGAGGGCGTTTAAAAGTAGAACATAAATAAAATTTTACTTTCTTAGAGAAATTTGTTGAATTTTATTTTAAGTATGAGCATTTTTAGTGGGATAAAAAAAACCCTCTAAGAAAGAGGGTAAATAAATTAAAACGAGAATACCTGTATACCATTTATTTCTAGTTAACCAAAGTAGACCAGTTGCTTTAAATGGTTATAAAAACGGCTGTATATAAAATAATGAGATCATCGTCACTATCTGTATAATTTAAACCTAAATTATTTGTGTTAGTAATTAACGTAATATAATTTAAATTATATTATTTATTTACGAACGGAAAGTTATTGTAACTAGATGTAATTTTAATTTTATACCCACATAATTTTAAGTTGTATTTAGTTGCTAAAAAATTTATTGGCAACATTCAGTGATTATTAAAAATATCAATGAATCATGTAACCGATACCGCTTAATTTATCAATTAATGTGGGCTAAAAAAGATAGTGAGAATTTCATATTGGATATGACCTTTATTGTCATATTACCGATTTGATTATCCACGCAAGGTAACCATCATCAACTTGATTGATATCGAGTTTAATCAATTCAGGGGTTTCATATGGATGGATTTCTTTTATAGTATCAAAAATGGCAGGTTGATTTTTATTAATAGATTTAATTAACAGTAAGATCTCTTTATCTTGAACAATTTCATTTTTCCATCGATATAAAGAGGTCAGTTCAGGTAGTAATGAAACACAGGCTGCAAGGTGTTTATCCAGTAATTGTTGAGTAATTTTAATGGCATTACTCTGACTATTTGTTGTGCATAATATAATACAAGGTTGTTGTTTTTTATCATAATTTACTTCATTATTTATCATTTGAATCTCCTTGGAAATTGCATTTTTAATGTGTTTCTTTCAATAAGGATAGATTAAGGTGGCATAAAAAATGTCAACCATAATCAATAAATGATTGTAGTGCAGTGACGAATAGTTTCATAATGACATAAAGACTTTCTCTAGATATTAATTGTATTGCAGTACTATTAACTATGGAAGTGTAAAGAATATTACTGGCGTGGTAGATGTTCCATTATAAAAGTTTATTATTTAGAAAATTTATTTAAATCAAGTATTAAATTAAGATATTAATACTATTTGCTATAATAACTATTGTTTTTTTCTATTATTCGATTCAGTCTACATTTTTATCAATAAAAATATAAAAAAGTACTGTTTTTTTGTATATTAAAGGCTCTCTATCTATTTGTTTAGAACATTAAAAAGGAATATTTTAATTTACTAATTTTGACTTAACATTTTAAGTGTATTGCTAATCTCGTTATCGTTCTAAAATAGCGTAATTATTTTTTTTGTTAAATATAATGGTCTGATATATCTAAAATGTTAATTAATTTCTATAATTAAATCAAGATTATTTTCTATGGGTAATATTATGAAGTTTATTGATAACGAACAAGGTTTATTGTTTATATGACGGTAACATGTTTGTAAAGATAAAATATATCACTCAACCTTTTCATTTCTAATTAAAAACGTGTATGGATGCCTGATATGAATAAACTGACACCGCTAAAGCCGATACCCACATTAATAGCTGTTGCAATTACTCTACTCATTTGGTTTGCCATTCCTGTACCTGAAGGTGTTAATCCAGATGCTTGGCATTTGCTTGCATTATTTGTAGGAACAATTGCTGCAATTATTGGGAAAGCTTTGCCTATTGGTGGCGTTTCTATTATTGCGATTGCATTAGTTGCTGTGACTGGTGTAACAAATCCTAATTCAACTAAAGGAGCAATAGCAGATGCATTAAGCGGATTTTCCAATGACCTTATTTGGTTAATTGGTATTTCTATTATGGTTTCAATGAGCTTGAATAAAACGGGACTTGGTGCTCGTATTGGTTATTATGTCATTTCTCTCTTTGGTAAAAAAACATTAGGGATAGCTTATTCACTCGCTATTGCTGAAACAATACTTGCACCGGTAACGCCAAGTAATACAGCTCGTGGTGGTGGTATTATTCACCCAATCATGCGTTCAATAGCAGATAGTTTTGGTTCAAAAGCGGAAGATGGAACCTCGGGTAAAATAGGGCGTTATCTTGCCTTAGTTAACTATAATATTAACCCGATAACCTCTGCAATGTTTATTACAGCAACTGCACCAAACCCATTAATTGTGAGTTTAATTGTGAGTGAAGCAGGGGGAATGCATGAATTAAGTTGGTCAATGTGGGCAATTGCTGCTTTTGCTCCAGCAATAGTTTCTTTGATTTTAATGCCACTTGTGATCTATTTTCTTTATAAACCAGAAATAACTTCGACACCTGATGCACCTAATTTTGCTAAAGAACGTTTACAACAATTAGGATCAATTTCATTACCTGAAATCATTACGCTTTGTGTATTCTTATTGCTCCTCATGATGTGGGCAGGTGTCCCTGCTATGTTGTTTGGTCCTAATTATGCTATTAACGCCACAACGGCTGCTTTTATTGGGCTTGGTATTTTATTATCAACTGGTGTGGTTAGCTGGGATGATGTCTTAAAGAATAAAGGTGCATGGGATACTGTAGTTTGGTTCTCCGCGTTGGTGATGATGGCAAGCTTCTTGGGTAAATTAGGTTTGATCACTTGGATGTCTCTGTCGGTTGGTTCCGCTATTGATAATATGGGGATCAGCTGGGCTTGGGGAGCATTAATACTTGTTCTGATTTATGTTTATTCGCACTATTTCTTTGCAAGTACAACGGCACATATTACCGCAATGTTCGGTGCATTCTTTGCCGCCGGGCTTGCTTTAGGTGCACCTCCAATGTTACTTGGTCTTACTTTAGCATTCTCCTCATCTTTAATGATGTCATTGACCCATTACGGTACAGGTACAGCCCCAATTATCTTCGGTTCGGGATATGCTACATTAGGCGAATGGTGGAAAACAGGGTTTGTAATGAGCGTTGTCAACCTCATCGTTTGGATTGGTCTTGGTAGCCTTTGGTGGAAATTCCTTGGTTACTGGTGATCAAATAATAGGACCTTCAAGTTGATATTGAAGGTTCATTTTTTATCCTTAAACAATTTGATTAAGATAATAAAGTGCTAAATTAGAATAACAGTATATTTATAATCAATTTTATTATAATGAACTAATCCAATTAGGATTGATTAAATAAGGCAATTGCTAAAAATGGTCTTTGCAATAGAGATTTTTACGCTTAAAGCCGTTATGATTATTAATATATTAGAGTTTGAGGGCGTTAATCTAAAAAAGAGAGTTTTATTTAGATTAATAAGAATGCAAATAGAATTTATAATGGGTTAAAAATGAAAAAAATCGCATTAGTAGTAGGTATGGCAAGTGTTATCGCTCTACTGTCAGCATGCTCAGATGAAAAATCCGAAATTGCAGAATATAAAACATCTTTTGTTAATAACTGTGTAGCAGCATCAGGTCAACCTGCGGGTGAAACTGCCGATGCAGTTAATGCTTTATGTAGCTGTGCTTATGATAAAGCAATCGAAAAATATGGTGTTAAAGAATTTAAGCGTATTGACAGCGAATTAGCTAAATCAGGTAATATAGACATTGAAGCACAAAAAACAATGATGGATTTTGTTAGTCAATGTGCTAAAACTGATCGCTAATTTTCAATGTCCTTGAATTAAAAATTAATGCTGCACCTTAAAAACGTATAACGTGTTATTTTAAGGTGCAGTTTTTTATTTATTTAAATAAATTTTTAAATTGGTGTGGTGCACAGCGTAAATATTGCGGTGCAACCTGAATGGTATGGTTTAATTGTGCAGCAGCATGCCATGGCCAACGTGGATCAAAGAGTATTCCTCGACCAACTGCAATAAAATCAGCTTGTCCAGTAGCAATAATTGCTTCTGCTTGAATTGGCTCCGTAATTAATCCTACAGCAATAACAGGCATATTGGTTTGCTTATGGATGGCTTCAGCCAAAGGAACTTGGTAATTAGGAGAAACAGGGATCTGTTGTTTTCCTGATAACCCACCGGAAGAAACATTGATATAATCACATTGTAATGTTTCGAGATATTTTGCTAATTGAATTGATTCTTCTAGATTCCAACCACCTTCAATCCAATCTGTCGCTGAGATCCGCACACCAATAGCAATATTTTCAGATATCGCTTTTTTGACTTCATGAAAGATCTCGATTAAAAGACGTGAGCGGTTTTCAAAACTTCCACCATATTCATCTTGGCGGTTATTGGATAATGGCGATAGGAATTGATGCAATAAATAGCCATGAGCTGCATGTATCTCAATCATATCAAACCCCGCATATTCAGCACGTTTAGCGGATTCCACAAATTGTTGGATGATATGTTGGATTTCTTCCTTGCTTAATGCGCGTGGTAGATAAGATCCTTCAAAAGGTAAAGATGAAGCGGAAACGGTCTGCCAACCATGTTCATCCTGTGCTGATAGACTTGCACCACCAAGCCAAGGAAGATCCGTAGAGGCTTTTCGTCCAGCGTGAGCTAACTGAATACCAAAGCGCGCATTGGCAAATTGACGGATATTAGCAAGCATCTCTTTCATTAAATTTGCTTGATTATCATCCCATAAACCAAGGTCTTTGTAAGTGATCCTACCTTCTGGGACAACGGAAGTTGCTTCAACAATAACAAGGGATGCGCCTGAAAGTGCCAGATTCATATAATGCGCGTTATGCCAAGCCGTTGGCATGCCATCTATTGCTGAATATTGACACATAGGAGGAATAACAACCCGATTCTCCAGTGAAATTTGTCCTATCTCTTTGGGGGAAAAAAGAAAACTCATCTGTCTTAATCCTTTGTTGGTGTATTCAATAATGGCATGATACAAGGAATTGCAGGTTATGTTATACCTTTTGTTGTGATAATTTTTAGTGCGAATGTCTTCTTGATGAAATAGAGAAAATATTAATTAAAATGAACATAATTAGTTCAAGTTATTATTATAGCAATCAGGCTATTAATCTTTTTTATCTATAAATGTTAAAAAATGATGATGACGTAATCTATTGATGAATAATTTTAGGCGGCATTGACATAAAATAATGGTGAAAATAAGTGAAAAATTGAAAGTAATATAAAAAAGTATAATTTTCTGTTTATGATGGTGCATTTCTGGCTATTTTTATTAAAAAATAATTTAATTAATAAAATTATTCAAGAATATCTATTCGCTAATAAGCGCATGGTGCAAGCTAATTAATTAACTACATAAAAAATAGATATATTAAATATTAAATTAACTTAATGGATTTTATGGTGTTAATAGGATCTTATACTGAATTTTTATTTTAATTGAGGATTTTAATTAATTGGAAATTGATATTGACTCGACAAAAAAACAAATTATAACTTGCGAAATTCAATCTGAATTTATATAAGCGTTGTTAAGGTTATGTAAATGAATTGATGTGTGGGTTGATATTACAGGAATCATCACAGTTAATATTTTTCAATAATTAAAAATTACTTTAATAAATATTAATAGATGTCGTTAATTTGTGGTCATCATATTAAAAATATAATTCTAATAAGGAACTCAATGTGCTAACAATTATTGGTATCTTGATTATTATTTCAATAGTAACGTTGCTAATGATGGGAAAAGCCAGTCCCATCATTGCTATGTCTTGTATTCCCTTTATTGGTGCGTTAATTGCTGGATATTCAATATCTGAAATATCAGTGTTTTTTGAAAGTGGCATTAATAAAGTCTCTAAAGTAGCAACAATGTTTTTGTTTGCTATTTTGTTCTTTAGTTTGATGAAAGAACTGCATATTTTTGATCCATTAATTCGTTTAATGGTCAAAATGACACGTGGTAATATCATCATCGTCTGTGTGATGACAACATTAATTGCAGGTGTTGTTCATCTGGATGGTTCTGGTGCCGCCACTTTTTTAATTATTATTCCTGCACTTTTACCACTTTATCGCCAACTTGGAATGAGTCCTTATTTAATGTTATTGCTGATGTGTACCAGTATGGGAATAATGAATATGGTTCCTTGGGGGGGGCCATTAGGTCGGGCATCTGCTGTAACGGGGATTGATGCCGCAACATTGTGGCAAGGGCTCATTCCTGTACAAATTATTGGCATGATAGGTGCTGCGGGGTTCGCTGTTATTATGGGAATGCGTGAAAAACGCCGAATTGCGAAAGCTGCTCTGCATGGAACAACGCCATATCAAATGGACTCATTGTTACCTGAAAATGAGCAAATGGCCGATCTCAATGAACCTGGTCATAAACCGCAAAAACCTTGGATTAATGGTGGCTTGATTATTATTGCAATTGCCTGTTTAGCCTTTGGATTATTGTCCGCACCTTATGTATTTATGATTGCACTGTCATTGGCATTATTGATTAATTATCCAAATCCAAGAGATCAAATGAAAGTTTTATCTGCCCATGCACCGCAGGCATTAGGTATGGTGGCGATTATTTTTGCAGCGGGGGCTTTTTTAGGCATTTTATCTGATGGTGGGATGTTGAAATCGATAGCTGAGGATTTAACAGCAATATTACCAAAAGAGTGGATCTCAAAAATTCATATTTTTGTCGGAATACTTGGTGTACCAATGGATATATTCACCAGTACTGATGCCTATTATTTTGCACTATTACCAATCATTCAACAAATTGCAGAAACCGCAGGTGTTGATCCTTCAGCAGTTGTTTATGCAATGGCAATTGGTAATAACGCAGGAACGTTTGTTAGTCCATTTTCACCCGCAGCATGGCTCGCGATGGGATTGGCTGGAATCGATATGGGACGTCATTTACGCTATTCATTTGGCTGGATTTGGTTATTTAGTTTCTTCACACTTGGCGTTGGAGCAATGCTAGGCCTTTATTAAGAGAATTCGGTCTTCGTAAAAATCAGGGTTAATTTAGTTCAGATTACAGTTAAACTTAATTGTTTTGTTGGCTGTGATTTGAACTTTATTTTTGCGGAATACGACGTCATTGATGCTTCCTTAAGAGGGTGCATTATTAATCTATTTGCTCGTTATCAGGCAAAAATTCATCTTATTTATTTGGAAGTACCTTATAAACAGTGGATACAGCAGAATAAGCAACGAAAATATCGAGTTCCTGATGATGCGATGGCTCGAATGTTAAGAAAGTTGGAGTTTCCAACCATTGATGAAGCACATCAAGTTTCGTACTTCATCAATGGTGAATTTCAAGCTTTAGAATAATAGTATGCACTTTTGTTAATTATCATTGGTGGGTTTATGGGTATTTAAGGTACATAAACATCACCTGAAAATAATTTTCGTGCTGTTCTAATAATAGAAGCTTGTAAACCCTCAGGGAAATCTCCTTGTAGACGAAAAGCGACATCAAAATGCCCACTGAGATGTTCTATGGAAATATTCTCAATATCTACAGGATGTGTTAAATAACGCTGAATTATGCTGCCATCAAGTATTGTTCCCATCGCAATTGCAATTGCGCCGGTCACTGCGAGCGCACCATGACATTTATGTGGCATAAAATAACGAACATTGATTGTTCCACCATTTATAGCGGGTGAAACTAAAATAGGTTTAGGTATGACTTTTTTACTGACATCACCTAATCCCATCAAACTTCCTGCTTGGCAACGAATATTCTCTATTCTTTGCATGAATTCTGCATCGTTTTCCAACTCAAGTGCTGTCTCATAACCTGTTTTATTCAATTGAGGTGCATCGATTAATACAATAGGTACGGCCATATCAATACAGCTGACCTCAACGTCATCAATAATGTCGATAAGATTGCCAGTCGGTAATAACTTGCCTGTTTTAGATCCACAAGCATTTAAAAAGGTGAGGGCGATAGGCGAGGCACTTCCGGGAACACTAGCGATTGAAGTCTCACCTTCATAGCTAACTTGCCCATTTGGTGTTTGAACTGTGGAATTAATGAATGTATCCGTATTGATATTGTGAATTCGTACCGTTGTGGTATTTCCAGAAACTGATACTAAGCCTTTTTCTATGGCATAAGGGCCGACGGCACATAAAATATTACCGCAATTTGGGGCTGTATCAACAATTGACTCCTGCACTGAAACTTGAGCAAATAAGTAATCAATATCAGCATTAGGATTGCTAGAACGGCTAATAATTGCAACTTTACTTGTTTGCGGATTGCCGCCACCAATACCATCAATCTGTAGCGGATGGCCTGATCCCATAATAGCTAAAATAAGCTTATCACGCTCTTGAATGTTTTCAGGCAAATCATCTGCTAATAGAAATACACCTTTCGATGTACCACCACGCATCAACATACAAGGTATTTTTTTCATGTGAAACCCAATCTTAGAAAAATGTTAGTGCAGTAATTTTGCTATTAAGAATGACAAAATAGAGATGCCTAACCGGTGGAAAAAGAGGAAAAAAGGAGCTAAATAATGTTTTAGCTCCTTTTTCGATATTGATTAAATCAGTCCGGCGTTAATTAAGATTTCCCACCAACCTAAACCAATGGTCATATGAACCAGCAAGCTTAGGAATGCCACGATACCACCAATTATCCACCATGAACGTATGTCGTTGTAACCTGCACCGAAGACGATTGGAGCAGCCGCGCCTCCGTAATGGGTCAAGCTACCGCCATAGGCGTTAGAGAATAATAATCCCAGAGCAAGTAACATTGGAGGTGCACCCGCAACCATACCTACGGTAGCGAATACTGGAACCATTGCCGCAACATATGCACCGCCTGATGCGAATAGGTAACGGATAGCCACACTGATAAACATGATAACAAAGAATGCCAGCATGGTATGGTCACCGAATGCGAGGTTTTGTCCCATCACATCTGCCAACCATTTGAAGAATCCTGCTTTGGTTAGCACACCAGACATCCCGATGATACCACCATACCAAATCAAGGTATTCCAGCCGCCTTTATTCTTTAACACGTCATCCCAAGTTACTACACCAAGGATTAATGTCAGCGCCATGACAGCAATTGCCACAGTAGATGCTGAAACCCCAATTTTTTCAGCAAATATCCATCCAATTAAGGCTAACACGAAGATCATACTGAGTAATTTTTCTCTTATTGTCATAGGTCCAAGTGCTTCTAAACCTTTGGCAGCGATCTCTTTGTTATTTACCTTCTTCAGTTCTGGCGGATAGACTTTGTAAATAATCAGTGGTGTTAAGACTAACATGATGAGGCCAGGTACTGATGCGGCTAATGCCCATCCGCCCCAACTTAAGTGGATACCCATGATATCCGCCATCATCGCTAATGCTAACGCGTTAGGTGCCATTGCTGTTAAGAACATATAGCTGGTGGTTTTTGTCACCATATAAACGTTCATTAACAAATAGTGACCCGCTTTACGAGGGCTTTTTTCAGGATCAGAGCCCAGAGCGACTGCGACACTGTTGATGATGGGGAAAACAATACCACCTGCACGAGCTGTATTAGATGGTGTTGCTGGCGCAATAACTAAATCAAGAATGGCGGTTACATAACCAAGCCCGAGTGTTGTTCCTCCAAGTTTACCAATTAATATATATGAGAGTCGTTTTCCTAATCCTGTGATAACAAAAGCGGCACTTAGGGTAAATGCGGCGAAAACTAACCACGTTGTCCCTGAAGCATAACCTTTGAGAACTTCACCTGATTTAACGACATCTTCCGCTCCTGTTACCCCGATAATGACTGCACTTGCAGCAATTGTGGCTAACAATATTACAGGTTCGGAATAAGGTTTTAATACCAGCCCAACAATAGCAGCTAAGTAAAGACCAAATAACAACCAAGCAATATGCGGTAGCCCTTCGGGAGTTGGGATTAGAGATATAATTATGGGTATAGCTATTAATAGCAATAGCTTCCATATTTTATCTTTTTGCATAGGCCAATTTCCTTAATATTAATACTAAATTTAGTCAATATTAAAGTGAACGAACTTTAATATTATTAATTCGTTAATTTCAAGATAGTTATAAACCCTATAAAACAATTGTTAGCTGTGAGTGTGCT
The DNA here is from genome assembly GCF_000314895.2 of Providencia sneebia DSM 19967. Classification (GTDB taxonomy): domain Bacteria; phylum Pseudomonadota; class Gammaproteobacteria; order Enterobacterales; family Enterobacteriaceae; genus Providencia; species Providencia sneebia. The sequence continues at coordinate 1,886,613 of NZ_CM001773.1, forward strand.
AGTTATTTTTTATTTTCTGGTTAGTTTATTATTCCTAATGTTGTTAATCGCTATATTTTGTTTGAATGTGGTAGACGAGCTAAAAACCATGTCAGAATTAATAAGTCTGCACTGCCTCCTGGACTAAGGTTTTTTATAATACATTCATCATCGAAGTTTTTTATTATTGTTAAATAATCTGATTTATTTAGTGATTGCTGAGTTAATATTAATTTCGCTTTTTCTTTTACCCAAATTAACCCATCAATACCGCCTCTATTGGCAATATTGGTATCATTATTATTCTCCATTAATAGTATTAAAGTATTAATTAATGCTATTTCAGGATCAGTTCCATTAATTAGCTGTTTTAAATAATAAGGAAGAGATAATTCGGTAACTAATTTATATCCACATTCAGCTTCCCCGCGAGCACCCGTTAATCCATATGCTTGATAAAGTCGTTGTCCGGCAGTGGGTCTGATTGTATTTTGTTTTAATTCAGCGGTAATTCCTTGGCACATTTGCGCTACATCTTGGCAAATGGACTCTGCAATTAGCGGTAAATTTAATGCTAATTTACGACCAATAACAGTTAGCATCAAACCTAATGAAAATATGGTTCCTTTATGTGTATTGACACCAGATGTCGCATGAAACATGGATTTTTCACAAGCAATACCAATTATTCGTATTTTGGTTAATACTTGTGGTAAAGGAAGATGCTTATATTTTGCACCTGCAAATAAAAAATCCGGAAAATGTTTGGCAATCGCATTCGCACTTAAATGAAAATCAGTGAGTGCCATGTCTTTATGTGCACCCGTATTAAATTTATCAACTAATCCAGGTTTTGGTGATAAATTCACTTCAGCAAGCATAGCTTGCCAACCAAGTTGACTAAAATAATCAACTTTTTCTTGTGAGAGTAACTCGTTATTTTCAACCATGATCGGACGCATTTGCTAATACCTCGATTTGGTTAATAATGTCGTTTAATTGATGTGTGCGATGACGAGCACAAATCTTGGCTTCTTTCTCACAAACTAAACAGCGCCTAGGGGGAAGGTTGAGATCAGAACGTGAATATTGTTGTCCATTGGCATCAAAAACATCAAAATCCCACAAACGACCTACTGAATATAATTCTTCAGATTCAATAAGTGCCTTTTTGACCTCAATAGCATCCGCATCAACAGCAACCAAACATTCTGGTCCTGTCGCTAAAGCGAAAGATTGTTGTGCTAAAAGTACCCACTGCCTATTTTGTGCAATCTGATTAAGCGCATTTAAACCCTGATTAAATACTTGTCTAACAAGAGAGCTGTCTTTGACAGGTCCTGGATACACGACAGTAAATGAAATGAGGGTTACCTGATGGAGACCAATCCATTCTTGCTGGCGAGCTTGGCGATTGTCGCGGCTTTCTAGCAATTCAGGTAAAGATATTTCAGTTTGTTCTACGGTATCAGGCAGTGGGTAAAACATGGTGTTACTCCTTGATTTGATGCACGACATCAATCACTGAGCCATCGCGATAACGCACCACAGCGACAACTTTATCTGTAAACTCAATTGGATTTGGTTTACCTGTGAGCAATTCAGCTCGTTCACGCAACCAGTCAATGGATACAACCTTAATTCCTTGACTTTCCAATTGTTGTTTCAGTTCAGGGCGTGCAGGGTTAACTGCAATACCATGATCAGTGACTAAAATATCGACACTCGAACCCGGAGTGACACAGGTAATGACTTCGTCAACCAGTGTTGGAATACGGCCGCGAACTAATGGTGCTACGATGATAGACAATTTAGAGGCAACTGCGGTATCACTATGACCACCAGAAGCGCCGCGAATAACACCATCTGAACCTGTTAACACATTGACATTAAAGTTTTTATCAATTTCAAGAGCACTCAACACCACGACATCTAACATATCAACAGATGCACCTTTAGAGTCATAGCATGCATATTGATTGGCACTGATTTCAATGTGATTTGGGTTACGGGCTAATGACATAGCCGCAGCTCTATCAAAACTTTGTACATCAAGAAGTTTGCGGATAAAGCCTTTTTCATGTAAATCGACAATCGTGGATGTGATGCCGCCAAGTGCGAAATCAGCGGTAATGTCGTGACGACGCATTTTATCTTCAAGGAAACGGGTGACGGCTAAAGATGCGCCACCAGTCCCAGTTTGTAAAGAGAAACCTTCTTTGAAATAGCCTGATTTTTCAATAACATCAGCAGCAGTTCTCGCGATCAATAATTCGCGTGGGTTTGACGTCATACGGGTTGCATCAGCCCCGATTTTATCTGCATCACCAACACGTTTAACTTTAACAATATAATCGACTTCATCTTGTTTGATGCTTGCAGGATTATGCGGATAAGTGAGTAGCTCTTCCGTCAACATAACAACTTTATTTGCCGTTTCAGCATCAATTTTTGCATAACCTAAAGAACCGCAACTCGCTTCACCCGTATAGCCATTTGCATTACCAAATTCATCGCAAGCTGGAACCCCAATAAAAGCAACATCAATTTTAATTTCACCGCTGTGAATTAAATTAACGCGTCCACCATGAGAGTGAATTTGTACAGGTTCTTCTAATTCACCACGAGAAATTGCTTCAGCAAGCGCTCCCCGGATACCTGAAGTATAAATTTTACGAACGACACCATGGCGGATATGCTCAACTAAAGGAGAGTGGCAACCACTTAATGAGCTAGATGCTAAGGTTAAATTACGGATACCCATATCAGCTATTACTTGCATAACCATATTGACGGTTAAGTCACCACCACGAAATGCGTGATGAAATGAAATGGTCATACCGTCTTTCAAGCCTGAGCGGCGAATAGCAGTTTGTAAATCGTCACAAAGTTTACGATTTCTTGGTTTTTGTACTTGTTGCTGTATTTTACCAATATCTTTAAATGGACGAGCGGACTCATCTTTTACAGGATCTATATAGGCTGATACGCGAGCCTGGCGCTGTGTCATATTTGTCATCTTCAATGCCTCACTCTTCCCGAATTCCAGATAATGCAGCGCGAGATAAAACTAAGCGTGCTCTATCAATCACTGGGCCATCAACCATTTTCCCATTTAAGGAAACGACGCCACGACCTTCTTGTTCTGCTGCATTCGCGGCATCAACAACGCGTTGTGCATGGTCAACTTCTTTTTGAGTTGGTGCGTATAAATTGTGTAGCAGCTCAATTTGACGAGGGTTAATCAAAGATTTGCCATCAAAACCAAGTTGTTTAATATGAGCAGCTTCTTTTAAAAAGCCTTCTTCATTATTTGCGTCAGAATAGACGGTATCAAACGCTTGGATCCCGGCAGAGCGTGCAGCTTGTAAAATGGCGCAGCGAGCATAGAGGAGTTCAATGCCTTCTGGAGACCGCTCGGTGCGCAAATTGCGGACATAGTCCTCGGCACCTAATGCGATGCCTATTAATCTTGGGGATGAATGCGCTATATTCACCGCTTGTGTGATACCCATTGGAGATTCAATTGCTGCGAGTAATCCAGTACTACCTTCTTCTCTGCCACAACTTTTCTCAATGCGTAAAATTTCATTTTCAATATCAATAACATCTTGTGCAGTATCTGTTTTAGGTAAGCGGACAATATCTGCACCACCGCGTACAACTGCTTCTAAATCGGCAATACCAAATTCAGAATCTAATGCATTAACGCGTACAACGGTTTCAATATCTTTATATAAAGGATGTTGCAATGCGTGATAGACCAGTCTACGTGCTGTATCTTTTTCTCTTAATGTGACGGAATCTTCTAAGTCAAACATCAAAGCATCTGCTTTATAAATAAAGGAGTTACTTAGCATCGCTGCATTTGAACCTGGTACGAATAACATACTGCGACGAGTGCGTTTTTTTCTTTCCGGTGTCATTATTTTTCCTCCCATGGCAGTGCTGTAATATCACAAGCACGCGCAAGCAAGGCTTCAAGACGCGCTCTGAGTACACATTCTAGTGCGCCTTTATCATCAACAATGATTTCAGCACCTTCTATTTGATACTGCTTAACCAGTTCGAGTACAACTTGCTCTATTGCGTCACCAAATTGTTTTTCAACACTACTTGATATTTGTATTGAGACTTCTTGAGAATCTTCTAATGGTTCTATTCGAACCATGACATCACTTGATTCAAGTGTGCCTGCCACTGCTGCATGGAGTATTTTCATAGTTCACCTGTAACTAATTCAGAATTTTCAGGGCGGTGAGAAGCCGATGAAGAACGGGAAGCAAGCATATTTTCTAAATAGTGGAAAGTTGCTTCGGGTACAATCGGTTTGATTGCCGCGAGATCTTTTTTAGCGAGTAGCCGACGAACTTGAGAAGCGGAAACCGCTACGCCGTCGTGGACCATTCGTGGTAATTCAACTAATTCGATAGGCGGATAACTCAGTTGATCTGTTTCGAGCCAAAAGCGCATGTCTTGGTTATATTGGTTAGTGACTTTGCAAAATGGCTCAGTTCCGACGAAACGATGGGTAATTCCAAGTGCCGGAGCGATATATTGACGAAAGATTTTAATATCAATTTCGGTATAACAATTATCAACAACTGCTTTATCTTTGATGAAATAACAAGGGAATGTTGCTCTGGAGATAATATATTCAGAGCCTTTATGAATCGTTAAATTTTCGATTCCCTTAGTGCCAGCTTCAATTAATTCAAGGCGGACACTATATGGAAAACGAGAAGTATCTTCTTTGACAACAAACAAATGCAACCAGTCGCAGGCTTTTGCGGCTTGCTCGATTAAATAGCGATGGCCAAGTGTGAATGGGTTAGCATTCATGACAATAGAACCAATTTTTTTGCCATCTTTACGTGTTGCTTTTAAACTTTTAATATAGCGCTTTAAATAACAGCAGCTATTTTCCATTAACACCATAATATTAGGAACGGTTGCTAATGTATGGAAACCACATTGCTCAAATAAACTTTCATTTTGAGTTTTAGTATAAATAAATAAATGTGTCGTATTATTTTCATAAGCTAAATTAACTAACTCAGTTGCTAATTTTAATGCAAGACCTTCACCTCTTACATCGTCGCTAATTGCCACACATTTAATAACGTTTTTTGCTAGGCCACCACATGCAATTAATTTATCATTACGTGTAATAGTAATAAAAACGTCAATACTAGAATCAATATCGAGGTTGTTCTCTTTTAAAAACTGAGATATTTCAGCGAGTTTTCTGTTCTCATGACGTTTTACATGATTAAACGTTATGTTTTCGAACATATTAGTATCCTGCATCTCATATAGAGATGTTTTTAAGTTGTTACTAATGTTAAAGTTAATTAAATAAAATTCTTATTAAATAACAAATTAGTATTTTATTTAATTCTCCTTTTCAATACTTATATTAAAGATTATTTAATTATTATATTTGACCTGTTTCATGTTTCTATTATGAGTTTGTATTTGTTTAATGGTTTTAAAGTTTTTAATTGTGATATATGTATTTTATCTTTTGGTTTTAATGTGTTTAATTATTAATATGTATCTTATTAGCAGACTTAATGCGTAAAATGTGGATAATATCAGGATAATTTGGTTAACAAATTTTTTACTTTTCATGGGGTAACAGGATATAAGATGAAAAAAGAGTTCCAGCAATTTCCTCTAAGAAAAGGTTATCCCATCTCTTTCTCGGTACGAGTCTTCCTTCTTTTATTACTCGTATCCGTTGTTTTGACCTTAAGTTTAGGAAAATATTTTACTGACACGGCTGAAAATCGCTTGATGGCAAACATTCGATCTCTTGCGATGAGCCAAGCTAAATTGATTGCATCAATGGATGGTGTTGTTCAATCAGTCAAAAATAAAGATATTCAAAAACTAAAAGGTATTGCGGATAAACTGAACCAAGATTCCAATTATGATTATGTGGTGATCGGGGATGAAAATTCCATGCGCTTATATCATCCTAATGAAGAAAAGGTTGGGATGATGATGCAATGGAATAAACCGGGAGCATTAGAACGCGGTGAAAGCTATTTTATTGGCGGTGAGGGTTCTATTGGTAATGCGATGCGTGCAAAAACGCCTATTTTTGATGAAACAGGCAAAATAATTGGTGTCGTCTCTATTGGTTACCTTACTAATAAAATTGAAATGTCGCGCAGTGAGCTATTTGCGCAAACAGGGGCGACTTTCTTTGGTGTTTTAGTTATTTTATTATTGTTATCATGGGCATTTTCGCGGCTCATTCAACGCCAAATGTTAGGCATGGAACCCGAACAAATTACGCAAATGGTCATCGTTCAAAAGGGGATTTTTGAAGCCGTTTTTGAAGGTATAATAGCCGTGGATTGTAATGGAAAAATTATAAGCATTAACCATAATGCCCGTAAAATGCTTGCATTGGCTGAACGTTCAAACCAATTAATTGGTCAATCAGTCGTTGATTTAATTTCGCCAAATCACTTTTTCACTGATGATCTAGCAATTACCCAACATGATGTCATTTGCTCTTTCAATGGGCTAAATGTCATTGCTAACCGAGTTGCATTGTTTGACGACAAATATTTGTTGGGTGCTGTTATTAGCTTTCGTAGCCAAAATGATATTGAATCACTGAATTCTCAATTGACACAAGTTCGTCAATACGTCGAAAATTTACGAACTTTGCGTCATGAACATCTTAATTGGATGTCTACATTAAGTGGACTTCTCCAAATGAAAGAATACGACCAAGCTTTGGCGATGATTAAAGGAGAATCTGAGTCACAACAACAATTAATTGATGCGCTACGGCAGCAATTTACAGATAAACAAGTAGCGGGTTTACTGTTTGGCAAATACCATAGAGCGCGTGAACTTGGGTTACGACTAAAATTCACTGAAGGTAGTCAATTAAAACAACTACCACCACAATTGAGCAGCACTGAGTTTTGTGCAATTTTAGGCAATCTTCTTGATAATGCTTTTGAAGCAAGCTTACAAAAGAGTGAAGGTGATGGTTTAATTGAGCTTTATCTTTCTGATGAAAGTGATGAGTTTGTTATTGAAGTCGCTGACCAGGGATGTGGTTTTTCTGATGAGATGAAAAACAAATGGCAGGAAAGGGGCGTGACAACAAAAAAAGATCAGTCTGATGCGCATGGCATTGGGTTATATCTTGTAGCCTCATATGTGAAGCGGTGTAATGGCGTGATTATTATTGAAGATAATCAACCACACGGTACTCTATTTTCTATTTTTATTCCAAAAGTGATGATACAAAATGATTAAGATAAAAATCCTCATTGTGGAAGATGAATTACTCTTAGCAGAAATGCATGGGGAGTATATTAAATCTTATCCTGCTTGCGATAAAGTCTGGGTTGCAGGCGATCTTGCTCAAGCCCGCAAAATGATTGAATATATGAAGCCAGATTTAATTCTGCTTGATAACTATTTACCTGATGGTAAAGGTATTGATTTAGTTCATGAGCTGATTTCAGAAAAAAATACCGCAGATATTGTCTTTACAACAGCGGCTAGCGATATGGAAACAGTCTCAGAAGCGATCCGTTTAGGTGTTTTTGATTATCTTGTTAAACCCATTGCTTATGAACGTTTAGGGCAAACATTAGACCGCTATATTCAACGTAAAACGGTGTTACAGGCGAATGAAAGCACAAGTCAAAGTCAAATTGATGATATGTTTAACACTTATGCGCGTGGTGAAGTAAAAGAAGAACTCCCCACGGGTATTGATACCTTAACGCTTGAAAAGGTGCTTTCGTTATTTGCACAACCCAATGCAGAATATACAGCTGAAACCATTGCTGAGACAATCAAACTGAGCCGCACGACAGCTCGCCGTTATCTTGAATATTGTTTAGCACAGCATCGAATTGAAGCTGAAATTGCTTACGGCAAAGTAGGGCGCCCACAAAGAATATATCGTGCGGTTAAAAAAACGTAACTATGAAGGGCTATTTACTTTCATGAAATGCTTTTTATTTTACGTGATAAATGAAAAGCAACCATAAATCGTAAATGGCCCATTGTAATAATTGGCTTAATATGACTATTGTAATTTAATTAAGCCTACGTTATTCAGTGTGTTAATTATTGCTTTGTATTATTCTCTAGGATCTGCACTTTCTTTTTAGCTCGCTCATGGCCTTGTGTAGCAGCTAATTTATACCATTTCAATGCTTGTTTATCACTTTGTGTTACACCCATGCCGTATTGATAACAAGCTCCACTTGCATATTGTGCATCAGGGCTACCGTGTTGTGCGGCACTGATAAACCAACGGCAAGCTGTCGCTTGATCAGCAGGTATTCCGTCACCTCGGGCATATATCAGTGCAAGATTAAATTGTGCAGATATTTCACCTTGTTCGGCAGAAAGTGTGAGCCATTTTATTGCGGTTTGAACATCTTTTTTGCCACCTTGTCCATGCAGATATAACATACCCAAACTATTTTGAGCCGGCGAGAATCCTAATTGGGCTGAACGAGAAAAATATTGGTAAGCTTGCTGATAATTAACCTCATCATACATGCCTGTGGCGGCTTGATATCCCAATAAATAAAGGGCTTGTGGATTGTTGTTTTCAGCTAATGATAAATAAATTTTTTGCGCTTTTTGTTGATCTTTTTTAGTTGTAATCCCTTTTTCATACCAATAAGCAAGCATTAGCTCTGCGGGCTGAAAATGTTGTGCGGCAGCTTTTTCTAACCAATCTTGAGCTTGTTGCTCATTTTTGGTTAAAAGATTATTAATTCCTGACAAAGTATATTCAGCCATATTCATTTGACCGAGTGGGTCACCTGCATCTGCGGCTTGTTTCATCCAGTACAACATTTGTGCATTATCTTTTTTCACACCATGACCTTGCTGGTATAAAAGTGCAAGATTAATTTGTGCTTTAGTAAATCCCTTTTCAGCCGCTTGCTGATACCACTTAACCGCCTCAGTCATCTTATTTTCAGACTGATATAGCATTGCGAGATTAAACTGAGCTTCTGTCTGCCCCGATTCTGCTTGTGTGATCCATTTTTGTTTATCTTGCTCTGTTAATGCCGTTTCAGCGTAAGAAATATGCCCAATCGCATTAATCACGATAAATAATAACAAGAGATACTTTTTCACTCGCATTCCTTTTGTGATCGCGTTTTATAACAACTCAATATGATAAGTTAAACGTGAACATTATTTTCTGATTGAGTAACAAAAAATGTTAATTTATGCTAAAAATAGTGTTCATGAATACATTTAAATCTAAAAAATAGCTATGTTAACTTTCTTTTTATCTAAGGTAACGGGCAAACTTCATTAAAGCAATTACCAAAAATGCACTTTAGCTGTACAGTCAAATTTTGCTCATTTTTATTTAATTAGCTTATTAAAAAATAATTATAAAAAACTTATGAACTTTTTCGCAGTAGGTGTAGTCTTAGTAATAAGTATATTCTTGTTTGCCTGCGTGAACATTCATATATTTACCCTCATCATTCATTTCTTTACGTGAAGTAATGCAATAATGCAACTATAGTAGTGATTGATAGTAATGATTTTTCAAGGTCATGAACTCATGAATATCCTTAAATAGAATGCATTATGCCCAGTTGATTAACTGGGCTTTTTTTTATCCAAATTTTATGGGATAAGCCAAATAATTGACTTTGTTTATCCGAAATTCGGTAATAAAAGATTAGATATTCACTTAATATGCATAGTTAATGTTCTGGCTATATTGGGATTTTAAGAGCAAATGACTCCAATAGAATATTCTGACTTTTTATTTTGTGTTTGCATAAAACACTAAATAAGTCTGTTAAATATTCAAATTATATAAAAGTAAACACAATGAATAATTTTTGATACTTATTCTTTAAAAGAAAATAATGAACTTAACATTTATATAACGTACAGATTATCTATGCAGAGTAATATTAACTGAATCTAACTAAAAAAAGGAATGATGCCACAATATCAAACTATCCTTTTAATAATTAATACTAGCTAAATCTTTATTTTTGGTGCATAAATAGCGTATATTGCTGAAATGATTTTCGCATTATTAACAGAATTTATACCTAATAATGCTGAATAAATAATCAATTATGCTTTAACTCTTTGAATTTTATGTTTGTGATTCGTCAATCTTACTAAGACGGTAATATTGATTTCAAAGAAGGATGTGGTGGAAATTAAAGTTCGGTAACTCAAATTCTTACATCTGAAATAATTGAATATATAAACTTTAATTCTTGAGACTATAACTATGCTGAGAGTACAAACAGTACTCCGTTTTATGTTTTTATTTATGTACAGGTTGTCATAGAGGTAACTAGTGTCCGCAACTAACAACAATAAAGAGGAAGTCAGTCTTAACGCGTTTAAGCAGCCTCGCTCGTTCTATTTAATCTTTTCTATCGAACTCTGGGAACGCTTCGGTTATTACGGCCTCCAGGGGATCCTCCCAATCTATCTTAGCCAAGTTCTGGGAATGTCAGAAACAGAATCCATCACTCTGTTCTCGGCTTTCGCTGCCTTAGTTTACGGCTTTGTCGCCATCGGTGGTTGGTTAGGAGATAAAATATTAGGAACTAAACGTGTAATTGTTCTCGGCACGTTGGTTCTTATCGCAGGTTATGCTTTAGTCGCTTATTCTGATCATGATGTTTCCTTGGTGTATGTTGGTCTTGCAACGATAGCGGTAGGTAATGGTTTGTTTAAAGCAAACCCGTCATCATTACTCTCCACTTGTTACGATAAAGATGATCCGCGTTTAGATGGTGCATTTACGATGTACTACATGGCGGTTAACATTGGTTCATTCTTCTCCATGTTAGCAACGCCTTGGTTAGCAAAACATTACGGTTGGGATATTGCCTTCTCACTCAGCGTAGTGGGATTAGTTATTACTCTCATCAACTTCTTTATGTGTAAGCGCTGGGTTTCAAACCATGGTTCTAAACCTGACTTTGCGCCAATGGTTATCTCAAAATTAATTGCTACACTCGTGGGTGTTGTTGCATTGGTAACCATTTCAACTTGGTTACTGCACAACATGGATATTGCACGTGCAGCATTGGGGATTATTTCACTCGGTATCGTTATTATCTTTATTAAAGAAACGATTGCACTAAAAGGCACTGCACGTCGTCGTATGATTGTTGCACTGATCATGATGTTAGAAGCAATAGTATTCTTTGTTCTGTATAGTCAGATGCCAACCTCATTAAATTTCTTTGCATTGCATAATGTTGAACATGAAATTTTAGGATTTAGTGTTGAACCTGCTCAATATCAAGCATTGAACCCTTTCTGGATCATTATTGGTAGTCCAATTCTTGCGGCAATCTATAACAAGATGGGCGACCATCTACCAATGCCACATAAATTTGCGATTGGTATGCTACTTTGCTCAGCAGCCTTCTTGGTCTTGCCTTTAGGTGCTAAGTTTGCAAGTGATGCAGGTATTGTTTCCGTCAGCTGGCTAGTGATTTGTTACGGTTTCCAAAGTATTGGTGAATTGATGATCTCTGGGTTAGGGTTGGCGATGGTTGCTCAGCTTGTGCCACAGCGTCTGATGGGCTTCATCATGGGGTCTTGGTTCTTAACTAACTCTGCTGCTGCCTTTATTGCTGGTTATGTTGCTTCATTAGCCGCTGTACCGAAAGGTGATGTCATGAGTACGACAGAATCACTGGCTGTTTATAGCGATGTATTCCTAAAAATTGGTATTGTGACGGGTGTGATTGCTATTTTAATGGCTTTAACGGCACCAATGCTAAATCGCATGACATTAGAGCGCGAATAATTCAGTTTGCTAGTTATAAATTTAGTGTAAATAAAGCGGGAGAGTTATTTTCCCGCTTTATATTTGGTTCATTATTAAACTTGTGAAGTATACGCTGTGTTACCTATAAAATTTAAAACAATTAACATTACCAATATATTTTAATTTCTTAAGCGAAATGGCGATTGTTGATAATTTTTAGTGAACGGCTATGCCCGTTAATTAGTAAGGTATTTGACGTACAACTATAGGCATCTTTTGAAATACCATTCATAAATACTGTTGGTGTGATTGCCGTTGCTGCAAACATAACATCATCCGTGCTTACCATATTTTCTAGCATCAAAACTTCACCAATATCCACACCCATTTGCTGACAACGTGCTTCTTCTTGCTTCGCTAATAATCTATTTTGTGTATTATCACCTTTAGCTTGCACTCGAGAAACAAGTCGTGCTTGCATGTCACCACCAAGTGCACGCGCAATTGCAGCACTAATGATCCCTTCTGGAGCACCTCCAGTTCCATACATCATATCAATGGAATGTTCAGGTAAAATAGCAAGTAAAGAGGCTAGAACATCGCCATCAGGAATAGTTATTACATTCGTACCAAAATTACGTAACGTTTGAATGATATGTTGATGGCGCGGTTTATCTAAGATAGCAATTGATAATTTAGATATTGGTTTATTTAAGACAGAAGAGAGGTTTTCGATGTTTTTTCTAAAGGAGCTGATAGGCTAACGGCACCTTTCGCAGCAGAGCTGACAACAAGTTTCTCCATATACATATCAGGGGCTTGCAATAAAGTACCAGTAGGTGCAGCGGCTAAAACGGCAATGGCATTTTCTTCATTACATGCAACCATGCGGGTGCCATCAATTGGGTCAACTGCGATATCTAATTTATGCTGACTTTTAGCATTGCCCACTTGCTCACCAATGTACAACATGGGGGCTTCATCAATTTCACCTTCACCAATAACTATTTTACCCTGAAAATCAATTTCATTGAGGCGGCTGCGCATTGCCTCAACAGCGGCTTGATCAGCAGCATTTTTATCCTGTTTTCCTACCCAATTATGTGCAGCTAAGGCCGCAACCTCAGTGACAGAAGCGATTGCATAAGCTAATTCATCGCTAATTTTCATGTTGATTCCCTGATTGCAAAAAAGAAGTGAGGCTATGATACTTTTTTTGTGGGCATATTGGCAGGATAAATAATCAATAGTGAATTAAAACAGGCAGGCATTAGCCTGCCGCAGACTGCTGACAAACATATTATGTTTGGCGGCAAGTCATATAGGTTTTAAAAATAAGCAAGGAAAATCAATACATTGATTTTCGACTGATAACACAAAGCGGGAAAAACCACGCTTTTATCCCGCTTTGTCAACAACCACAGGCAGGCATTAGCCTGCCGTTATTTTGACTACAGCATTTCGACGATGGCGATACCACCAATGATTGAGATGAGTGCAGCTAATGTACTGAGCAACACTGTTCCCGCCGAATTATCGGTATAAGCTTGGTTACTAATTGCCAATGCAGGTACTGCGGTCGCAGTAGGGAGAACCCCGATGATAAAGGCTGATTTAAGCATATCGCCCTCTAATCCTAATGCGATTCCCGTACCGAGAATTAATGCCGCCTGAACAAAGTTCTTGATGAACACGTTAAAAATAATTTCAACACTAAATTTTAATTTGATGCCTGAGAGCAATAATCCTAAAAAGAATAGCGCTACGCCCCCAGCGGTTTTACCTAATTCATTTACTGAATTTTGTAAAATTTCAGGTAATTTAACGCCAAAAATAGCGAGTAAAGCACCTAAAATTGGTAAGAATACTAATGGTTGAGCAACTGCTTTACCGATTGATTTTAAAATACCATTGTTTTGTTGTCGGCCACTGATCATTAATAAAGTGAATGGAATAATGATAATGGTGTAGATCAAATTACCTAGCACCATTGCGATTAAGCCAGATGTGCCAACTGTTGCTAGTAACACGGGTGGCCCGCAGTATGCCATATCTGGGAAAGAGACAGATAAAGCTTGCATTGCCGAGTCTTTCTTATTGTGATGGAAAAAGAACTTACCCGATAGAAAGCCAATAATATAAGAAACAATTAAGCCGACAGCTAATGCCAGCAGATAATCAATATTGAGTAATACGGATGGTGGTGCCTGAGCCGCTGCGAGAAATAATGCAAATGGCAAAGCAATTTTAACAACAAAGTCAGCGAAAGCCTGTGAATATTCGCGTTTGATAAAACCGTATTTACCTGACAACCAGCCAACAGCTAGACCTAAAACAATAGGTCCAAGTGCCGCCATTATTACATGTAATAGCATAATATCCCTCTAAATATGGAAAGGTCGTACATTTATAGCAAAATAGTTATCCTAAATTGAAAGCACATTATTACTTTAAACAGAGTATTGACCAATTAAAATCATGACTTGCACTATTAGGCTCTACTATTTCATTCATTAAAGACTCTGCTTTGGATCTAACATAATTTGATTATTTTAGAGATAAAATAAGCTGTTACTTCAATTAGAATTTCACTTATATAAATAACATAAATAGTTAGAAAAATATGGATGAAATACATAATTTTTATAAAAATATAGATAACTAAAATTGAAAGTCATAATAATAAAGATGTAAACAGAATTATTGATTGATAAGAATAATCGAATATCATTAAATGACTTGTCATAATGAGACTTGTTTTTTTATTCTTAAACACATACTCTGGGTTTTTGTTGTTATCACTGTATATAATATGAGCATATTTATTTTGTAATAAATTGCTGAATGTAGTTGGCAATAAAGCGAATGCTATTTACACTAAACGTCGGGTGGTATTGTCTTTCATATGCTGTGCCGTTTAATTGTTAGGGAAATCTATTTTTGGATATCTTGTTAGTTGTTGGATTTATCGTTGTTATTTTGCTAATAATTTCACCAATACTTGCGATAGTTGCAATAAACAGAGCAAGCCGTGTGGAGCGCCTTGTGTTGCAACAAAATCAGCGTATAACTTCATTGGAAACAGCATTAAATGCACAATTAACTGATATTGACCACCAAACAGAATTAATTCTTGCTAATAAAACCCCAGCTAAGCCTACAGATTCGCCTCACTCGTTATCTGAACCTGATATACCCACGCAGGTTACACCTCAGCCAGAGTCTTTAATTGCTGCTTCTCAAATACCTGAGTTATCCTCTGATATACAAGGGAGTTATCAAGAGAATAAGCTTAAGCAAACTCACCGCAATAATGCCGATCAATCCGATGGATATTGGCCTATTTTTAGCCATTTCTTTAACTGGTTATGGAAAGGAAATCCATTGGCTAAAATAGGGATATTGCTGCTGTTTTTAGGTGTGGCTTACCTACTAAAATTTAGTGTGCAAAATGATGTGCTATCACCTCAAGTCAGATTATTGATTAGCGCAATTGGTTGCTTGATATTATTGACGGTCGGCTGGTATTTACGTCAGAAAAAAGCCTTATTTGCACTGATATTACAAGGTGGGGCAATAGGGTGTTTATATATCACCATTTTTGCCGCATTTAAGCTATATGACATGTTGCCTTATAGCATGGCTTTTGTGGCAATGGCTTTGATTTGTGTAGCGAGCGTTATCTTAGCATTATTGCAAAGCGCAATTAGCTTAGCTATTTTAGCTTCTCTTGGTGGTTATTTAGCGCCTGTCTTATTATCTATGGGCGGTGGTAGCCATATCATTCTGTTTTCCTATTATTTAATGTTATCTATTGCTATTTTGATTATTAGTGTTTGGCAAACATGGAGACCATTAAATCTTGTTGGCATGGTGATGACATATTCTGTCGCTGTATTATGGGGATGGAATAATTACCAAGAAGAATACTATGTTTCCAGTCAGCTGTTTTTAATTGCTAATTTAATTGTTTTTAATGTATTAACTCAACTGTTTTCACTACGTTTTCCTCATGATAAACAAATGGTTGTTGATTATACGTTACTTTTTATCCCGCCATTTGTCAGCATTGCTTTGCAGTATGCCATATCCTCGCATATTCCCTATGTTCCTGCATTCGTGGCGCTTATGTTAGGGCTATTTTATTTATTGGCTGGGTATCAGCTTCACAAACGTTACAATGACGTCGCTAAAGAGCTCGCTTTAGGAAATGTGGTTATTGGTGTTGCTTTTGTGACTTTAGCAATTCCATTAGCGCTTGCTTTTGAATGGACATCAATTATTTGGTCTGTCGAGGGATTATTACTCCTATGGTACGGATTTCAGCAGCAGAATAAAAAACTTATCCTTGTCGGTGTGTTACTGATTTTAACGAGTGTGATCACTTTGTTAGGTGGTTTCTCATTATATACATGGAGCCGAGCAAGCACTTATATGATCCCTGTATTGCTGGTGGCTTGTTTTTGTGCTGGGGCAATATTTAATCTTCATCGTAATGCATTTAAAAGCTACAATTTTTTTAGCCACTGCTTTTTGGTTATTGGCTTAGTCGTTTGGTGTTTTTGGATCCCGGTGATGACCGATATCCTTTCTTGGAGCTATGAATCTGAGATTTTCATTGTTATAGCACTTGTTATTATTTCTGCTTGTTTATGGCGTTTTCTTGCTATTAAATCAGACTGGATAACCCTTTTATTATGCCAATCCATTGTATGGCTAACGGGATATTACTATTTAATTCTCGATTTTATCGATGATATAAACCCAATGGGCAGGGGGGAAAGTTCTCTAATTTGGCCCGTGCTATTAGGTAGTTCGATTCTATTTGTTATACATACTCAAAATGCGCGAAATATAAAAATACAGCGGATCTTACATGGTGCGACTTTTTGGCTGATATTGATATTTATTGCAACAGAGGTGAATTGGTTCGTTACTATTTTACCTTGGGGTATGACTGAATTAGGTTATTTTATTTATATCATGTCGATTACGTTAGTGATATTGACGTTATATGGGTTACAGAGCCAAAAAATAGTACCAATGAAACGTAATGCGATGACCTATTGGTATAATTCATTACCAATGGCTGGAGTGTTAATCTGTATTTCAATTATTGCTAACTTCAATGATGGAAAATTAACCTTCTGGAATTATATTCCGCTTATCAACCCATTAGATGAAGCAGGGTTGTTCAGTATTGCTTCGATTTTATTAATTAAACGGGGTATTACACAAAAGCTGAAGAGGGTAACAGAACTTCATTTGCTTATTATCCGAGGGTTAGGTCTTGCGGCTATCATATTGAGCATACTATGGTTTAACGGTATATTGCTGCGTGCCTTATCTGATTATGCTGATATTAATTGGGACTTTGATGCGCTTTTCACATCGCGTTTAGTGCAAACTATTCTCTCTATAAGTTGGTCTGTGATTGCTTTAGGTTTTATGATTTTTGCAGGCATGAAGCAAAATCGGAAATATTGGTTTTTTGGTGCGGGCGTATTTGGTTGTGTAATCGCAAAATTATTCCTCGTCGATATTTATGGGCAAGATGGCTTATCAAGAGCAATTAGCTTTATTGCTGTCGCTGTGCTTATTTTGGTCGTTGGTTATTTCTCACCACTTCCGCCGAAAATAATATCAGGAACAGAAAATCAGGAGGCTGTTGATGAAATTAACCCAAAATAAAATAAGCTGGTTATTAATAAGTTTTTTATGTGGTGTATTTCTATTTTCGGCTCCAATGTACAGTGAAGAACAGAAAACACTCAATCCTTATGACTTTTATCAAGGCATTGAACTAGATGTTAGCAATTATAATAGTCCATTCGCTTGGCTTGAACTTCCTGCTGAAGCTTATATCAATTCAGCATATTCAAATACATTGCAAGATGTAAGAGTATTTAATGGGACGGGACAAGAAATACCATCAGCATTATTTTTTGATGCAGAAGAGACTAATGAGCTCTCTTATGCAAAATTCTCTGTACAAAGGTTAATTTCTCGTATTGAACAAAGCCAAGTCAACCCCAATACTCGAGGGATGAGTGCTGAACAGCATTTACTCGTCGAAGCAATACCAAATAAAGTGATACAAGTTGAATTACCTTCTTTACAGTTAAAAGGTGACTCAACATACCAAGCTTACTTATTAACCCGCAATGAAAATCAATTAGGGCATTTTCCTATTAATACGTTATATCTTGATTGGTTAAAAAGTCATGATGATTGGCAAGCAAAGATATTTGTTTATGCCAGTCTAGATAAACAAAATTGGGTTAACTTAGCAAATAATCAGCCAGTTATGAGTTTGAATTCAAAATCAGATATTGTACGAGCTAATGCTATTTAATTATTAAAAGGTAATGACGATGTTTTAAGTGCTCCATATTTACTCGTCGTTACAGTCAGTAATCAAAATACAGTTCCTGATTTAATTAGTGCAGATGCTTCAATAAAAATTCAGAATACAACAAGGCGTCAAGAAACGCTCAGTTTTGTGACAAATAATGAAGGTGTATCGCTAAATCAACTTATTTATCGGCTACCTTCCTCGCAGCCGTTAACTGAAATGACAATACAATTGCAGCAGAGTAATCGAGTTCTACCTTTGAAAGTTGAATATACTACTGATTCGGGTGAGGATTGGCTGCCATTAACTAATATTGTTGTTTATAACCAAGTCAATGATGAGGGCGTAAAGCATAATCCGCCATTAAATTTAAATAGTAAATTAATTAAAAAAGTGCGGGTGACGGCATTAAAAGGTAGTTGGGATGACAAGCCACCAATTATTGAAGGTAAACGAGATGCCATGAATGTTATATTTAATATTCAAGGGGCAGCGCCTTATTTATTAGTGTGGGGATCTTATTATGCTGATACTGAAAATATGAGCTATCAGCAACTTATTGATCAATCATTAAATATTGATGAAATGATGAAGTATTATCCAAAAATTCACACAGCAAATAATGTGCTTGGACTCGGTGGTGAAGAACAACTGACTGAAAGTAGTTTTGTTGAGGATGATTATAGCTGGATGGTTATTTTATTATGGGGGCTGTTGAGTATCGGTATTATTGCCTTATTTTATTTTGGGTGGTATCTAGCTCGGGAAATTAATTCAAAAAACGCTCGTTGAGTTTAATTGATAAAAGGAATTAGTGTATCGTTATTAGATAATTGAAAAATTTACATTTCTCTCTAAATGATTACGTATTATCACTGTTTTTTGACAACGAATTAAGTTAAAACAGAAGTCATTATTTAGGAGGTTGCGATGAAAATACAATTAATTCCAACACTATTTATGGTTATTGCTCTATCTGTAAGTGCTTCTATATGTGCTCAAGGAACAGAATTTATAAATTTAAATGAAAGTATTCAAGCTATGCATTCATTACATAAAATTGAGGCGCAAGATTCTGGTGATATCGAATCTTTACGTGAAATGGCTGAATCTAATCAATTAGAGATCAGTGAAAGTATTATGGATAGGCGTTTTAATGGGCGACAATTCCGTATTATCTCTAAATAGCTATCAAGCTAATTTTTAGCCGACAAAATAATTAACCTGCCGTCTACTTTATTCGTATAATGACTTATTTATACAGTAAATAATCATAGGTACATCAAAAGGTGACTATAATGCATCAAGGTAAATGTCTTTGTGGTGCTGTAACAATTAAAACTCATCAATCTATTGATAAAATTAGTGTTTGTCATTGTGATATGTGTCAGCGCTGGAATGGTGGTCCTGGTTTTAGTATTGATTGCCAGGATGATGTTAGTATTGATGGTGCTGATTCAATCACTTGTTTTGCTTCGTCCTCTTGGGGTGAGCGCGCATTTTGTAAGCAATGTGGTACCCACCTATTTTATCATTTGCTTTCACCGTCATCATATTATGTTTCCGCAGCATTATTCGATGAAGCCAAAGAAGCAAAAATGACAATGCAAATATTTATTGAAAATAAACCTAAGTATTATAATTTTGTTGAAAAAACGCCAATGCTAACAGAACAAGACATCATGAACATGATGAAATCATGATAACGACTTGTTTATTTTTGTTTGCTTTAATATGACCTATCATATTGTGCTTATAGAAAAATTTACTTATTTTTATTTAAGTTACATGTAAGTATGATACGAGAAGGCTTACTTTTTATTTTACTGTCATGGCGAAATAGAGAGCTGATCTATCGTAAAACATTCATCTAGACCACTTATCATCTTGAATACCGTAAACATAGTTTACAATATTACTTTGATAGCAGAAAATACGACATCATAGTTTGAGTTCGTATGAACAACGCTTTAGTGGAAGATAATAAATGAATAGTATGAGAAATATGCGTCATGCGAGCAATATTGCATGGGTTTTACAGTGGGTACTTAATATCGGTTTAATTTCATTAGCGATTGTACTTGTATTCTTTTTAGTGAAAGAAACCTATACTATGGCATCACTAATGTTTAGCAGTGATAAACATGCGACAGCTTATGAATTATTAGAAGGGATTGTCATTTATTTCCTTTATTTTGAATTTATTGCACTTATTACTAAGTATTTTCTATCAGGGTACCATTTTCCATTACGATATTTTATATATATCGGAATTACTGCAATAATTCGCTTAATCATTGTAGACCACAGTGATCCGATGACAACATTACTACATGCTAGTGCAATTTTGGTTCTGGTTATTGCATTATATATAGCAAATACTGAAAAACTGAAGCGTGAGTAACTCTATGAAAACAAAGGGTTATCACTCATAGCTCTTTGTTATATATCGTAATTAAATATAAATATTAAAAGTAATATACTTAAAATTAAATAAATTATTTATCTGATAATTGATATTTTACTTATTTTATATGATAAATTTTTGAACTGTTTTTATTTTTTCTAAATTGAAATATCTAGGAATATTAATTAGTTACTCGATTTTTTATAAAGTTAGTCTTAAATCTCTATTTCGAAAGTAAATTTCATTGTTTCTATTAATATATCCATATAATGTGAATATTATCCAATGCTAGAAACATATAATTGAAATGAATAACCAAGTTAATATAATTATAATCGATGATAATTCTATTCTTCTCCGAGGATTAACAACTATTTTTAGGCATCATAAAAGATGTAATGTTGTTACATCATTACCTATGTTAGAACAAGCCATTTCATGTAATCGCCAACATCATGCAGATATTATTTTAGTTAATAATGATACCTGCCAATTTGAATCTCTTAAAACATTACAAACGCTAAAACGAACTCAACCTGAAACAAGGATCATTATTTATAATATTCGCCATTATAATGTGTTTTTAATGAAAGCGCTTGATGTTGGTATTTATGGAGCTTTAAGCTATAAAATCAGCATGGGTGAGTTAATTGAATCCATTCAGATAGTAAATGCCCATCGTAAAATTATTTCTCCCGATATTGCTCAACTTATTGCATTAAAACGCATTTGTCAGCATGAAAACTTGGATTTATATGAGCTGTTATCAACGAGAGAGTTAGAGATCATGTTGTTAATCACTCAAGGTGTCACAGTAAAAGACATTGCTCATCATCTGAAATTAAGTTCAAAAACGGTAAATACATACCGATATCGAATGTTTAGTAAACTTAATATCCGTAGTGATGTAGAATTAACTCATATAGCTATTAATAATGGGTTAATCTCAACAAAGCAGGATTTATTAGAGTGCCAGAACAGTTTGAGCCAAAAACTTTTTTAAAGACAGTAACCAATCAACCTGGTGTTTATCGAATGTATGATGCTGGGGGGACAGTTATTTATGTAGGTAAAGCAAAAGATTTAAAAAAACGCTTATCAAGCTACTTTCGTGCAAATGTAACTAGTCGAAAAACTGAACAATTAGTAAAAAATATAGCTTCTATTGATGTCACTGTGACACATACCGAAACTGAAGCTTTATTACTTGAGCACAATTACATTAAGCTATATCAGCCTCGTTACAATGTGCTCTTACGTGATGACAAATCTTACCCTTACATCTTTCTGAGCCACGAAAAACATCCTCGTCTTTCTAGCCATCGTGGTGCAAAACATGCGAAAGGTGAATATTTTGGCCCATTTCCTAACTCATATGCAGTAAGAGAAACATTGGCTTTAATGCAAAAATTATTTCCTATTCGTCAATGTGAAGATAGTGTCTATCGCAATCGCTCTAGGCCTTGTTTGCAATATCAGATTGGTCGTTGCTTAGGGCCTTGTGTTAAAGGCCTTGTATCTGATGAAGAGTATGAGCAACAAGTCAATTATGTTCGTCTATTTTTATCCGGAAAAGACCAACAAGTACTTACTGGATTGGTTGAACGAATGGAAAAAGCAAGTCAAGATTTGCGGTTTGAAGATGCGGCACGTTTTAGAGATCAAATTCAAGCCGTTCGCGCAGTGACAGAACAACAATTCGTTTCTGGAGATAGTGACGATCTTGATGTGATTGGTGTTGCATTTCAATCAGGCATGGCATGTATTCACGTTCTATTTATTCGTCAAGGTAAAGTGCTTGGTAGCCGAAGCTATTATCCAAAAATTCCATCGGGAACCTTACTTGAAGAAGTGGTACAAACTTTTCTTGGACAATTTTATTTGCAAGGGAGTGAGAGCCGCACATTACCGGGTGAAATTTTACTGGATTTTTCAGTTCCAGAAAAAACACTGCTAGCTGATTCCTTGTCTCATATTGCTGGTCGGAAAGTTCAAATTCAGACACAACCTCGTGGGGCAAGAGCGCGTTACTTAAAGTTAGCGCATACAAATGCAGTCACCGCGCTATCTACTAAGCTTGCCCAGCAATCAACCATTCATCAAAGAATATCTTCATTAGCAGAAATTACGGGGCTAGAATCAATTTCTCGTATGGAATGTTTTGATATTTCGCATACGATGGGGGAGCAAACTGTCGCATCTTGTGTTGTTTTTGATAAGGATGGCCCAGTTAAATCTGAATATAGGCGCTATAATATAAGTGGTATTACTCCTGGGGATGATTATGCCGCGATGCATCAAGTACTGACTCGGCGTTACGGAAAACATATTGATGAAAGTAAAGTACCCGATGTCATTTTTATTGATGGTGGAAAAGGCCAGCTTGGGCAAGCAATAGATGTTTTTAATTCTTTAGATGTTGATTGGGACAAAAATCAGCCATTATTAATTGGTGTGGCAAAAGGGAGTGACCGTAGAGCGGGGTTGGAAACATTATTTCTAAAACCAGAAGGTGAGGGATTTGCTCTACCGCCTGATTCGCCAGCATTACATGTTATTCAACATATTCGAGATGAATCACATAATCATGCAATTACTGGGCATCGACAGCGCAGAGCTAAGGTAAAAAGTACAAGCGCATTGGAGTCGATAGAAGGCGTTGGCCCGAAACGCAGGCAGATGTTGCTAAAATATATGGGAGGTTTGCAGCCATTGAAGAATGCAAGTATAGAAGAGATTGCAAAAGTGCCGTCGATCTCATACGCGTTAGCAGAAAAGATTTATAATGCATTGAAACAGTGAGTGTCTTAGGGCACCATATTCTTAATATCCATTTCGGTCAAAAAGTTACTGAGCATGATGAAATTAAATATACCTACTTGGTTGACACTATTTCGAGTTATTCTGATCCCGTTTTTTGTGCTGGCTTTTTATTTACCAGTAAGCTGGGGCCCGTTAGTTTGTGCATTGATTTTTATTGTCGCTGCTGTAACAGATTGGTTCGATGGATATTTAGCAAGGTTATGGAAGCAAACGACCAAGTTTGGTGCATTCCTTGATCCTGTAGCAGATAAAGTCATGGTTGCCACTGCGCTAGTACTCGTTACCGAGAGCTTTGATGTTTGGTATGTCACATTACCAGCTGCAACAATGATTGCTCGTGAAATTATTATTTCTTCTCTTCGAGAATGGATGGCAGAAATAGGTAAAAGAAGCAGTGTTGCTGTTTCATGGATAGGTAAATTCAAAACAACAGCACAGATGATCTCTTTAGTTGGGCTATTATGGCGTCCGACTCCTCTGATTGAAAACATTGCTATCGCATTATTATATGTTGCTGCAATCTTAACGTTCTGGTCAATGTATCAATATTTGAAGGCTGCATGGGCAGATTTGAGCGAAGCTTGATCGAAATGATTGAAAAACAAGCGAACGAACAAAATATTTAAATATTAGTGTTGACTCGAAAGGTGAAATCAGTAGAATGCAACGCATCGGACGGCAATGAGGTTTACGAAAAAAATAAGTAAATCAGCCAGTTTGAAAAGCGAAAGCTTAAAGCGGGAATAGCTCAGTTGGTAGAGCACGACCTTGCCAAGGTCGGGGTCGCGAGTTCGAGTCTCGTTTCCCGCTCCAATCTTCAGTAAAGAGATTGAGAAGAAGGCGCGTTAGCAAAGCGGTTATGCACCGGATTGCAAATCCGTGTAGCTCGGTTCGACTCCGGGACGCGCCTCCAAAGTTTAGCCCAGGTGGTGAAATCGGTAGACACAAGGGATTTAAAATCCCTCGGCTGTAAGGCTGTGCGGGTTCAAGTCCCGCCCTGGGCACCAAATAAAAACCGCGTTGAATAACAACGGGTTAGGGAAAGGAAAGAGCGACCTTTAAGGTAGCTTTTTTTGTGCTCTAAATCACACTTCATAATATTTTCAGAATATCCGTTCAGAATATAAAATTGAGGTTTGGAATTTATATTCATTATTTCTGATTACCTACGACAGGAACTATTTCCACTTTTCGATCATATCGAGCCGTTTGTCCAATATTTTTATGTCCTGATATTTTTTGTTTCTCTTGTAATGTACCATCGAGATCAGAGATCCCTTTAGCTTTTAAATTATGAAAAGTGAAATCAAAAGAAAGTTCTGGATGATTTAAGGCAGCTTGCTCTTTTGCTTTTCTCCAACGGCTATTAAATCCATCTCTAGTATAAGCACGGCCATTTTGTTGGTGGATAATAAATAAACTGGATACATCTTGGTCGAGTGGTAGGGAATTTGCCATCGTAATCACATTTCTCAAACGATCGGACCATCCTTTAATTTGGCTCTTACCAGTTTTTCCCTGCTTAATATAAATACCGGCATCCATAAGCTGATCTTTTTTCAAGGATAATACGTCTTGTTGACGAGCACAGCACAAATAAGCGAGTTCCATCGCTACTTGTATTAATAGTGGTGATGATTGATACAATGCATCATATTCTCTATCTGTGACATAGCGTTCTCTCGCTTTCTCTTTAAATTGCTTAACACCTTGGCAAGGATTTAGCTTTACCATTCCTCGTTCGTAACCCCAACGAAATACACGAGACATAAAAGTTTTCTCTCGATTGGCCCTGAGTACGACTTTTTAAACCTCTTTTATCCATATATTTACGCACATGCTCAGGCTTAATACTATTTGGATTCATTTTTCCAAATACAGGTAATACTTTATTTGAATATTTGTGATAGTCTTTTTGTGTTTCTCGTGATAATTCGATGAAATCGGCAGATTTTAAAAATTGCTCAACAAGTGAATTAAAGTTATCAGTATTTTTTTCATCGTTAATATACTTCTCATAATATGTCCAAACTTCAGCCACACTACTTTCTAGCGAACATAATCTTACTGTACCGCCATTTATAGGCTTAAATTCAAAGGCTGAGTGTCTCTATAAACTTGTTTTGGATAGCAATTATCTTTGGAGTTCGTTTTTTTACTTCTTGGTCTTTCTGATATTCGAGTCTTAGCATTGATCTTACCTCTGTTTTATACGGTCTGTAATCGCTAATTTTATTTTGGCTATTGCATCAGAATAAAGTGACGCCTGTGACGCGCGACGGCAGTACAGATGATGACGAAAACTACAGTTACGATGGTTTAGCCGACGTATCTTGAAGGTCAGCATCAGGAAAACTGGCGGCAGTATGCAGACGTAGCAAGTGATATATCTGCCGCTGGCTCTCCTCAGATCCGGCTGAGGTCTGGCGCCAGTACAACACGGAGAAAATAGGTGTCACGGCCATACACCGCTACAAGTTTAGTTGTACCTGATGCTGGCAATGTAAACAGGGTACCAAACAGGCGAAAAACCAATAACTGCCATACTGGTGGAGTCCGTGCTATCACACCAGCTGGATAACTTTGAGCTGACATTCATTCGACAATGTTACCAGCTGAAGGATATGGCGGAACAGTTTGTTCTGATTTTAGATAGTTTCATCATGGCTAAGAGGAATATTAACGCTGAATATGAATAATAAAATATGATATTTTTGCCAAAAAGGGAATAATAAAGAAATTACGTTAGCCACAATGAAGATCCCTTAACATAAGTTAATGGTTAAATGAAAAAAACAAAAGAGTTGTATTAATAAAAGCACGCTAATGAATGAAGTACATAACGTTATTTTATTTGTATTTGTATTTGTATTTACATTTCATATTGTTATGGATTAGGTCATGGTTATTTAAATTTTAATTAATTCTTTACTATTTTTAATCTCATACTGGAGGGAATGTTAAATTTAAAAGTCATCATGAAAATGTTCATCGGCAAAGAAAGCCTTGTTTTTTTATCTATTAATCGGTGTTTAGCTATATTTTTATTTAATTTAGGTTGGAAATTTAAATTTCAATGAAAAATGAAAACTTAGAAAATCTTTTTTAGATTATATAAATAAGCTGAATGCAGAGAAAAATAGAGTGCATAGAATTGTCGAGTTATTTAAATAGTCGGTTAAAAAAGGAAATATTACAAATTGTAATGTTATATATCGATAGTTATTTATTGATTTATTTGTTATATCTATATGAAATATATAAATAATATTGTTTTGGCAAGGAAACAAAATAATTTATTTCGTTGCCTTGTCTTGGACACTAATTTACTTGACCCATTTTATAAAATCAAATCAGGCAGAAGGGCGAAGCCGCAGAATTTACCCAAAAAAAAACGTAAATTATAAGTGTAAAATTCCACTCTATTTAGGAGTGATAAGGCCTGCAAGTCATTTTACAATAAAGATACTCCAATATGGATGGTTAATCATTCTAATAAAAATAATATCTACGTCTAAAATAAGAATTTTATTCTTTAATTAATAAATATTCATAATTATTAGTCTTGAAATGCAAAAACGCAACGAAATAAATTATTTTGTTGCGTTTTTAGAGTGAAAAATAAACTTAATCAGAGGTATTAATATGGCTGAATTTTGTTTAGAGAAACGCCCCGATTTAGAGATGAAAACTATCTTCACAAAAGCWGTTGGGCAAGAAATATATCGTATYCGTCGAAGCCAAGGGTTAACRGGTAAGGATTTRGCGCAAAAATTGAATGTTTCTCAGCAACAAGTTTCGCGTTATGAATGTGGCGTWTGCCAYATTACGATTGATAACTTGATTTTAATGCTCAGCGTATTAAATATTTCATTAGATACTTTT